>JBAULD010000674.1:0-4671 GCA_049578005.1 Polyangiaceae bacterium | reverse complement strand
CTCCCCCACCGCGCACCAAAACGGCGGCCCCTCGCCAAAGCGAACATTCTTCAGACCGGCAGCGGTCATCATCCGCCGGATCTGAACGGCGGTGAACCGCTGCTCCAAACGTGTTCCGAAGCGATCGAGAGCATCGGTCCGCATGACGTAGAGTGAGCGATTCCGGTAAAACGAAAGGGGCAGCCCCTCCACGTCCACACCCAAGCGCTCGAGCAATGCCGCCGCCCGCGCGAGCGGAAGGTACGCCCCCGCCGCGATTGCCTGGCTCGCAGCCAAGCGCGCCGGAAACGGCAAGCGCGAAATGATCCGGCGGCAAACATCCGTCGCCTTCCACAATCGCGTGAACCAAGCCGATCGATTGTCGAAGGCGTAATAGAGGTAGACGAGAAAGGGAGCTCCCTTCTTGAGCTTGCGCACGCACGCGCGGATGCCCGCCTCCGTATCCGGAACGTGGTGGAGCACGCCCAGCGAATAGCCGAAATCCATCGAATCATCCGCGAGCGGCATCGCGTCCACGCTCGCGTGGTGAAAGATGCAGTTGGGGGTATCTCGAGCGTTCTTTCGCGCGACGCCGAGCGCCTCCGCGCTCGCATCGATGCAGTGCAAGAGCTTTACGCGCTTGGCGACCAGCTTCGCCCAGCGGCCACTGCCGCAGCCGAGGTCGAACCCCACGGCGTCCGGCGGTAGACGCGACCACGGAAATATCTGGAAGTACCGGTCGAATATCGCCTGGAGTTCGCTCGGCGCGAGGGGGCTCTGGTCGAATCGGGCCCACTCTTGCCCGAAGCCTCGTACGGTCGAATCGTGCGCGTTTTGCATTCCGACGCCGTCTGCCCCACTACTGCAAATCCAAGCGGGTCACTGACTGCACGAGCGTCACTTGATTGTCGCCGGTGTCGCCGATGTAGAGCCGCGACGTGAAGTAGGGCGTTCGCTCGACCGCAATACCTTGTGGCCCCGCGAGCGCAAGTCCGCCTGTCGTTCCGATGCTGAGCGCAGCGGGGGAGCTGCTCTGGATCGTTCCGAGGTCATAGGTGAGAACCCGCGCGAGATCGCGGTCTACCACGTAGAGGTTCTCTCCGTCGTGCGCCAGCGCGACTGGGCCTGCCAGACCGGTCAAATCGTTCGTGCTGGCCGCCGCTGTCCGAGTTACCAGGTCGGCCTGTCCGAGCACGCCGTCCGCGTTCGCGCCGGAGGCGGGCGGTGAAGAGAAGAAGACGACCCGGTTGTTGCCCGAGTCTGCGACGTAGAGGACTCCTTGGAAGGAGACAATTCCCGTGGGAAACGAGAGCGACGAAGCGATGGCACCCGCGTTTCCCTGATTGGGCAGCACGGCCGAGAAGGACGGCTGTCCGATCACGACGTCGGCCGCCTGACCATTGGACGTCGGGAAGGTCTTCCACGCGAGGACACGATGATTGCCGGTGTCCGCCACCCAGAGCGCGGTGCCGTCGCTGTACGCGGCCGTCGGGCGCTGCATCGTCGTCGCGCTCGCTCCTCCGGGATTCGCCGCGGTCGTCGTGAAGCTCGCCTGGCCAAGGACGAGCGTCGCAGCCCCGCTTGCCGCATTCGCGGCGTAGACGAGCACCCGATTGTTCGCGGTATCGGCGACGATGACGTGCGTAGAGTCGGCGAATACGCCCTGGGGACCGCTGAGCGTGCTCGCCGTTGGAGATCCTCCCGAGTTCGGGAGCGCGAGGGTCGAGTTCGGCTGACCGTAGACGGCTGCCGGCGACTGCCCGGGGGCGACCGGCAGCGTCATCGCGAGGACTCGATTGTTGTTCGTGTCGGCGATGTAGAGCTTGCCGTTCGCCAGGGCGATTCCACGAGGCTGCGATGTGGCGCCGCTCGCGGCGGTGCTCGTTTGATTGAAGCCGTTCGTGAAGAAGCTTGGTTGCCCAAGGAGCGCCGTCGCCGCGGCGCCCGTGGAAGGAGCGGTCGCGACGCCGTAGCCGACGACGCGATTGTTGGCCGAATCTGCGACCCACAACATGGAGCCATCGCTCGTCACGCCGAGTGGCGTCGCGAGCGAGGCCGCGCTGATGCCGTTCGCGTTCGAACCGGCGCTTACGTCGCCGCTTTGGCCGAGCTCCCCGAGGGAGCCGAGCGTCGCAGCGTCGAGGATGTGAACCCTGTTCGAGTCGGACTCGCTCACATAGAGCGTGCCGCCGACCACCGCGACGGCGCGCGGTCGCAGCGTCGAGATGGCCGCCGTCGGCGGCGTTTGGACTTGTCCGATCGCGGTGCCCGCGAGCACGAAGTAGTTCGTGTTTGCCACGGACGTGCCCGCAGACTGCCCGGCGAACGCTCCCGGAGTAGGGCTGGTCGTTACGTCGTCCCAGCGAACGAGTCGGTTGTTCTCCGTGTCCGCCACCCAGAGCGTGGTGCCCGCGAGGGTCACGCCGGTCGGCAGATTCAGTCCATCGGCGACGAACGTGTACGGGCCGTTGCTCGCGTTCGCACCCGAGCTCGTGAAGTCGGCTTGACCGATGACTTTGTCGGCAGCCTGTCCGTTGGAGGTCGGGAACGTGCTCCAACCGAGGACCCGATTGTTCAGCCGGTCGGCGACGAAGAGATGCGTTCCGTCGCTCGTGACGCCCGTCGGGTAGAAGAAGCCGAGGGCATCCGCGTCGGAGTAACCGTCGCCGTTTTGATCGCCGTTTCCTCGGTTCGGTTTGCGGCTCGAGAAGTCCGCCTGCCCGAGGACCAAGTCCGCTGGCGTTCCGGTGGCCGACGGCACGGAGTTCCAGATGAGAACGCGGTGATTCTCGGTATCGGCCACGATGAGGTGCGTGCCGTCGAGTGCCACCCCCCCGGGGCCCGACAGGCGCGCGGCGCTGGGCGTTTGCTGGTCGAGGTTCGGCACGTAAGACGTGCCGTCGGGCTGACCGAGGACGACCGCCGCCGACTGGTTGGGCGTCGCGATATCCGCGGCTCGGTAGAGCAGCACGCGGTTATTTCCTCGGTCGGCGACGGCGACGAATCCGCTCCCGACCGCCACGTCCGCGGGGGCGGCCAGCGTAGTGGCGGAGATCCCGCGGTAGTCGACTTGCCCGTTCGTCGTGAAGCCCGCCTGCCCAACGACGCGACTCGCCGGTTCGAAGTTGAACGTCGGCGGCGTATCGAAAATGAGTAGGCGTCGCGAGTCCGGGACGAGCACGACGTTGCCGGCGCCGAGGTCATCTCCGCCCGATAGGGCCGACGCGGACACCTGGCTTTCGACCAAGTGGATGGGATCGGGCTGACCAAGAGCGAAGTCGATGGCCCCGGGAGCCGTTGGAATGGCTTTCATCATGGCGACTCGCGACGAGTCACGCACGGCGAGTCCGCCTCCGGGAGTACGCGCGATCAGGCCGGGATAGATCAGGTCCGTAGGCGGGTCGACGGTGTAGCTGATCGGAAGGACCGTGAAGTCGATGGGGGGATTGCTCGCGGTCGTCGCGGCAATATGGGCGAGTCCAGGACTGAATTTCCCCGTCAAGAAGAGGCCTTGAGAAGCGAATGCGACGCCCCACGCCTGGTAGAGGGGCGTGGCCCCGGCATTGATTGAATTCGTCGTGAAGTCTGGCTGCCCGATGACGACGTCTGCGGGTTGATCGATCGTTGTGGGGAACGTGTTCCAGACCAGCACTCTATGGTTGAAGATTTCCGCGACAGCCAGCCTCGTTCCGTCGGAATCGATGCCTGCCGGAGACGACAACGTGGCGGCCCCCACACCCCCGTTGTTCGCCGCGATCGACGAGAAGTCGGGCTGACCGAGGACGAGATCCGCGGGCGCCGCGTTCACGGACGGAATGGCGTTCCAGATGAGAACCCGGTTTCCGCTGGAGACAACGAGACGCGTTCCATCCGACCACAGGCCCGAGCAGCCACCGTTTCCGAAAAGCGACGAAGTGGTCTGCGGGCTGGTGGTATCGAGGTCGGACTGTCCCAACACGACGGCAGGCAGTACGCCTGGGTTGGCGGGAATTCCGTGGTAGACGAGCAGGCGCGGCCCGTTGCACACGAAGAGGTGCGTGCCGTCGTAGAAGGCGCCGGTCATCGATTTCGCGGATAGATTTCGCAGAAGCGACGCCTGGTCCCCGGACGAGCTGATGTCGAGTCCCACGTTCCCCTGTAGGGTCCATGCGCTTGGACGCTCGGTGGCGCCAAAGTCCCCGGGGGCCGCGACGAGCCCGACGACGGCGCTTCCCAAGGACTGAGACGTGACGATCCCCCGCGAAACGCTAGGCGAGACGTACTGGAACAACACCGCGCTGGTCGCCGGCGGAGCGGAGAGCGCGATCGACAAGCTGAGGTTCGGTAGCGTCGCAATGCCTGCCGGAAGTGCAATCGAGCAAAGGACCGAGCCCAGGGTGTCTCCGCTCAAATCGGCGGGAACGGGCTTTTGCGTCACCGTAATCGTCGCTCCAGCCGGAAGAGGCACTCCCGAGGTGCTTACCGAGCATTGGCCTGCGACGCACCCGGCGAGCAGCGCGTTGTTGTCGCATCCGGACATCACGATGGGCGCGTCGCTCGGCGCGTCGATCGGAGGCCCGTCCGCGGGGAATCCATCAGCGATCGTTCCATCGGAAGCTGAACCGTCCGCGACGGGCGCGTCCGCGTCCGGTCCGTCGGCGACCGGCGCGTCGGCCGGCGAACCGTCTGAGAGCTGCGCGTCTCCGACCGCCC
>JBAULD010000673.1:0-1649 GCA_049578005.1 Polyangiaceae bacterium | reverse complement strand
GCGACGCCGCCCGCCACGGCCTCGAGCGGGGCCACGCCCGCCCCGGCGGCTCCGGCTGCGGCGTCAGCCTCTGCTACGAGTGCAACGCCAAAGGTCGTTTCGCAAGTCGACGTCCCGCCTTCTATCGCGGCGCTCATCGCAGCGACGGATCGCACGGACGAGGACAAAAAACTCGACGCCGGCCGCCACCCGGCAGAGATGCTCGCGTTCCTCGGTGTTGGTCCCGGGATGCGTGTCGGCGAGATCGCGGCCGGTGGTGGATACACCACCGAACTCTTGGCGCGCGCCGTCGGTTCAACCGGCGTGGTTTACAGCGAGAATCCCAAGCTAATCGTAGAAAAGTACGCGGAAAAGCCATGGAGCGCACGACTCGCTAAGGCGGTCAACAAACACGTCGTGCGGGTCGACCGAGAGCCGAGCGACCCATTCCCCCCCGAAGCCAACGATCTCGACGTCGTGGTGGACGTTCTTTTTTACCACGACACGGTCTGGCTCGGAGCGGACCGCGACGCCATGAACGCCGGCGTGTTCAAGGCGCTCAAGCACGGCGGCGTCTATGGGATCATCGACCACAGCGCGAAAGAGGGCGCCGGCGCGACCGAAGTCAAGACGCTGCATCGGATCGAGGAACGACTCGTTCGTGAAGAAGTCGAGCGAGCCGGGTTCCGACTCGACAGTGTCGCCACGTTTCTCGCCAATCCAAGCGACGCACGCGACTGGAACGATTCCCCCGGGCAAGCGGGTGCGAAACGGGGAATGAGCGACCGCTTCGTTCTCAAGTTCGTCAAGCCTTGACCCTCCGCAATCAAAGCGGACACGGCACAATTGCCGGCTTCCAGATTCCGCCCGCACATTGTTCGGCGGTTCCACCAGGCACCGTGCAGGCCCCGTAATTGCAGCTCAGTCCTTCCTGCGTGCATCGACTGCCGAGAGAGGCCCGAACCGTCGGACAGCCCGTTCCAGTCGCGTCTTGGCAGGCCCATACCGTCGAAGTCGAGCCGTCGAGCGAGATCATGACGGGCCCTGGTGGTGTGACGCACGCGCAGCGCCCGAGAAGGTATTCGCAGATCAGGCCCGAGTCGGTGCAATGCGTCCCGCGCGGTACGGCAATGAACTCGACTGGGCATCCGGCCGCCGCGGGAGGAGAGCAATCCGCGCCTCCCGCCGGACTTGTGATGCTCCACGCCCCCATCGAGCAGCTCGCGAGTGGGTCGCAGCTTTGGACCGGGCTCGATCCGTACTCGCATTCGAGTCCTCCATCGACCGACGTACAGGCGGTGCCCGAGGAAGGGGCGGTCAGCGGGCACGGCGAAGGAGGCCCCCCCGAACTGCTGCTGCTTCCCTTCCCGCCGCTGCTACTTCCAGAACCGCTACTGCTTCCAGAGCCGCTACTGCTTCCAGAGCCGCTACTGCTTCCAGAGCCGCTGCTGCTTCCAGAGCCGCTGCTGCTTCCAGAGCCGCTGCCACTGCTTCCGCTGCTTGTGCCGCTGGCGCCACTGCTAGAGCCAACCCCCCCGCCGCTGCTGGTTTCCTCGCCACCGTCCTCGCTTGGTGCCACGGTGAACTTCTGACCGCCGCAGGCAACGAGGATGCCACTTACAGCGATCGAAGCGAAGATGCGGAGCGCCCGCGCCACACAACTCATACGA
>JBAULD010000672.1:0-1558 GCA_049578005.1 Polyangiaceae bacterium | reverse complement strand
CCAGGGCATCGACGATCTCGATGGCATGTTCCAGATGCTTTGCCGCTTCGGCGACCGCGGTGCGCCTGAGCGCCCTCAAGCCGGCGTCCTTGAAAAGCGACACCGCGACGTCGCGACGCCCGGCGTTCTCTGCGTGATACGCCGCCGTCTCCGGTCGAGCTGCGATGAGCTCGGGGAACTTGTCGCGCAGCGCAACGAAGATGCGTTCGTGCACGCGCGACCGGTCACTCTTCAGCAACGTTCCGTAGACGGCATCCTGGATAAGCGCGTGCTTGAACACGTATATCGAGACCGGCGGCTGGCCGTGAGCGAACGCCAGCTCGGTTCGACAGATCCGGTTCAGGTGCTCTTGGAGCTTGTCGTCGGGGATTCCGGCAACGGCTTGGATCAACGGAAACGAAAACTCGCGCCCGATCGCCGCGCCGAGTTGGGCCACGCTCTTACTCTCGCCGAGGCGATCGAACCGCGCCAGGAGCGAGGCGTGGACGGTCGTCGGGATCAACTGCTCGTCGAAGACCCCGGCGAGCTCGTACCGATCGCCTTCGATCCGCAGCGCTCCAGACTCGAGCACCGCTTTGGTCACTTCCTCCACGAACAGCGGAACCCCCTCGCTCCGCTCGGCGATCCGTCGCACGAGCAGCGGTGGCAACGCACGACCCCCGGTGACAGACGACACCATCGCGGCGATCTCGTCACCGCTCAGACGCGGCATCTCGATCGTTCGGACGTCGGGTCCCGACCAGCGAGCGACGAACTCGGGACGTGCCGTGACGCAGACGAGCGTACGCCCTCCGGGTCTCTCGCGCACCAACAGGTCCAAGAAGTCGAGTGTCGACGGGTCGGCCCAGTGGACATCCTCGACGAGAAGCGCGAGGGGCAATCGCTCGGCCAGTGACGCGACCCACTCACGCAACGTCTCCAACGTTCGCAGGCGTCTTCGGACCGGAGACCAGTCCGAAATAGGGGCGTCGTCCACCGCCGGCAGCGATAAAAGCGCCGCCATGAGCGGGAGCGCGTCCGCCTCGAAGCGCGAGTGCTCGCCGAGCATGGTGCGCAACGCCTCGACTTTGGCTTCGGGCGTCGCGTTGCCCGGAACGCGCTCGATGATGCGACGGTCGAGCGATTCGACGAGTGGCGCAAACGCTGTCGCCTGCGCGAGCGGTGAACAGTAGCAATCGACGACGAGAGCCGGGGCGTTCAGCACGGTGTGCCGGAAACGGTGCACGATGCGCGATTTGCCGATACCGGCTTCGCCGCGGACGATCACGACTCGGTCGGCGCCCTCACGTACTTCTCTCCAGACTTCTGCCAGACCAGCCGATTCCAATTCTCGGCCGACGTGCGGCGTGAGCCCCCGGCGGGAGGCCGCGTCCAGATTCGTGCGTGCGCCCGTCGGCCTAAGAACGCGAAAGAGCTCGACCGACGAAGTGAAGCCTTTGAGCCTTTGTCGGCCGAGGGATTGAAGCTCGAAGTAGCCATGGACCAACTTGGCTGTCGACTGTGAAATGACGGCTGTGTCGTCGTCGGCCGTGGATTGAATCCGCGCGGCGAGATTGAC
>JBAULD010000671.1:0-14163 GCA_049578005.1 Polyangiaceae bacterium | reverse complement strand
GTCGGCTGCGACGAGAAGACGTCGTTCGCGATCATGAGCCGCGCGCTCGACGCCGGTGTGGGATTCATAGACACCGCCGACGTGTACGGCCAAGACGGACTCTCCGAGCGCGTAGTCGGTGCCTGGATGGCCGAGGCCAGGAGCCGCGACCGCGTAGTGCTCGCCACGAAATTCCGATTTCGAATGGGCGAAGGTCCGAACTCGACGGGTGCGTCCCGCTACCGCATCGTGCGGACCGTCGAAGACAGCTTGAGGCGGCTGAGGACAGACCGCATCGACCTCTATCAAATCCACATGCAAGACATCGACACGCCGGAGGACGAGACGCTCCGCGCGCTCGACGATCTCGTGAAGGCCGGCAAGGTCCTTTACTTGGGCGCGAGCAACTACGCGGCGTATCGGCTGGCCGACAGTGTCTGGATCTCGAAGAGCGAGCACCTTCATCGATTCGTGGCTCTGCAGATGCAGTACAGCTTGCTGGTGCGGGATCTCGAGCGCGAGCACGTTCCGCTTTGCAGACAGTTCGGGCTAGGCGTTCTTCCCTGGTCGCCGCTGGCAGCAGGCTTTCTGTCCGGCAAGTACGCGAAGAACCAGCCACCGCCTCCGGGTGTGCGCCTCGAGAAATGGAAAGACCGGTTCGCGGATTTCGACAACGACCGCGGCTGGCGAACACTCGACGCCGTGAAGGCGGTCGCAAAGGACAAGAGCACGACTCCGTCGGTTGTTTCTCTTGCTTGGCTCTTGGCGAAGCCGACGGTCACGTCGGTCATTTTCGGGGCCCGTTCGACCGAGCAACTCGAGGAGAATCTTCGAGCCGCCGAGTTGAAGCTCTCGGCCGACGACATGGAGAGGCTCGACGCCGCCAGCGCTTTCGACTCGGGGTACCCCTACAGGTTCATCTGGAACATTCAGAAGCGCTGGTGAATCGAAGAGGAGCGGGCGGCGGCGTCGCGGGCGAAGAACCATCCAGAGAGCTTGGAGACGACGGCGCGCAGATCGCCGCGCTCTACGAGTGTCGTCCCTGCTTCCGCAAACCGGGCCCATTCCGGACTCATTCGCGCGAGGACGATCGCTCGCGCAGCGGCGGGGTGGTGCGCGCTCGCGAGATCGCACACGAGGTCGTAGCCACGCTCGTCCGGCAGCTCGTTGTCGACGACGAGGGCGTCGATGTCCGGGCGTCGAGCGAGCCAGTCACGCGCCGCTCGCGCGCTGCCCGCCTCGATGACGCCGAAGGCTCGATTGAGCGCACGCCACATCCAATGCCGCGACGTAAGGCTCGGATCCACGAGCAACACGAGCGGCAGTCCGCCTAAGCTCAAGTCCAGGCTCATCTTTGTGTTCGACCCCGGCCGTTTGCGATTCGACGCACAGACTGCAGTGGGTCCGAGCGTTGAACGGCGGGTCGGCACGCGCAAGCGGGCCGTTGTGCGAAATGCGGAAAGAGTCGGCCGTGGAGCTCAGAAGTCCCACCAAACGCAGCCGGCGGGCGTGAGCATGAGTCCCGCGACCTGCGCGTGCGTGCCCGCGAGAGAGCCGGTCACGTTCGCATACGACGCGTCGATTTCCATCGCGACGTGGATGTGGCGGAAGCCGACTGCCGCTCCGAGGAGGCCGCCTCCCCACCATCGCGTAGCCGAGATCGAAAACGGCGGCGCCGGCATCCCAGGCTCGCCTTGCATTCCGCCCGCTTCGACGTGTTCCCAACCGCCGCGTGCTCCCAGCCAAGCCATGTAGAGGTCGCCGTCGCTCGAGTAGCCGACGAGGAGCGGCGTGTCCGCGCCCCAACCGCGGAGCGCGCCGAGGTCGACGCCAGCCACCGTCCCACCGGCCTGTCGGCCCGAGAGCACGGCGGAGCCCGCCGCGCCGACGGAGAGAGACCAAGTGCGCGAGAGTTTGAACACGCGGCGAATGTCCGCCCGCACGGCGCGACCCGTATAGGTCAACCCTCCCTCTGCGCTCTCCCAAATTCCGACTCGGGCGGCCGCCCATGGGGCGATCCCCGGAGCGAGCGATGCCTCGGCCAGCGCTCCCTCGGCCGCCGCGGTGTCAGGCTCGCCCGCAACCGTCGCGTTCGGGTGCGTGGCCGCGCGCAGGGCCTCCGCGAATTCACCCGTCGCGACATTCGCACTGAACCCCGCCGCCGCCCTCACCTGGCCCGGGTCGATGGCCTGCGCCGGATGAAGGAGGGGAAGGCCGCCACCGCAGCCAGTGACGAGTGCCCAGACTAGGGGACCATGGATGAAACCGGTCCCCGCGGCGGATCGCCCGTGGCGCCCACTCAAAGTGGTGGCCCGCACGCCCCCGCGCGCTTCACTTACGGAAGCGCGACGGAAACGAACCAGCATCCGCTCGCTTCTTGAGCTCCTCGTCTTCGGGGTGAAGGCGCATCGCCCGCTCGAGCAGCATCTGCTCTTCTTCGCGGTGGCTCGGGTCCGGAATGCAGCACTCTACCGGGCAGACGGCCTGACACGCTTCGTGATCGTGGAAGCCCACGCACTCGGTGCAGAGCTCGGGATCGATGACGTAAATCTCGTCCCCTTCGCTGATCGCCTCGTTGGGGCACTCGGGTTCGCAAGCGCCGCAGTTGATGCAGTCGGAGGTAATGTACGTGGACATGGCAAGCTTTGGGCCCTTTACCGCGGCGCTCAACGTAGGAACCAGTGAAGGCGATGTCAACGGATGCGATCGGCGGGTGCCTGCGCCAATGCTTGCGCCGCGGCGGGCGGCGAAGCTAGGGTGCCCGACCGTCTTGCCTCGGAACGCAACACGCGATTGCTCTTACCTCGCGGCGCTCGCGATCGCCGCCTTCGTCCTCGCCGGCTGCACGCCAGGGATCGGCGATCGGTGCACCCTGTCGACCGACTGCTCCGTGCAGGGAAATCGCCTCTGCGACACGTCGCAGCCCAACGGGTACTGCACGCTGACCCCGTGCACGGCCAATAGCTGCCCCGACAACGCGGCGTGCGTCGAAATCGGCGCCAGCGTGCCCGGCTGCGCCTACGACGATTACGCAGCGCCTTCGCGCGTTGGGACTTCCATGTGCCTGAAGACGTGCAATTCCGATTCAGATTGCAGGCAAAGCGACGGATATTCCTGCGCGAGTCCTTCCGGCCCGGGCAGCTCGAACGTCATCCTCGACACCAATCAGTCGGAGCACGTGTGCTTGATCGCTAGCCCGCCAGCCTCGCTCGCGGACGGCGGGGGCAGCTCCCCGGGGTTCGTGGACGCGCAAGTCTGCTCTTCGGGCAGGCTGGACGCCTCGCCGCTCGAAGCGTCGGTATCCACCGTCGTCGTGAGCGAAGCGGGCGCCGACGGAGGAGCCGGGGATGCCGGCGCGGCAGCGCTCGACGCTGCTATGGAAGACGCGACGTTCGACGCTACCGCGGATTCTGGGGGCGATGACGGCGGCGTCGATTCGACTCTTGTCGCCGATGCGGGGACCGACTCCACGGTCGATGATGGCGGCGCGGCCACGACGGTCGGCGATTCCGCCAGCGAGTAGTAGCTTGCACAATTCAGCCTTCCTGTGAGTCT
Source organism: Polyangiaceae bacterium (assembly GCA_049578005.1). Taxonomy (GTDB): domain Bacteria; phylum Myxococcota_A; class Polyangia; order Polyangiales; family Polyangiaceae; genus Palsa-1150. Next base: position 10,629 of record JBAULD010000671.1, on the reverse strand, counting down.
GTCCGCGTGCCCATCGCCGCCCTCCGAGTGGCGCGGGTCCTCGCTTCGCGGGTGATCGAGTCGCTCCTCGTCGTCCTCGTCCTCGCGTCGCTCGTGTTTTTCGCCCTCCGGCTGCTGCCGGGCGACCCCGCGACCCTCGTCCTCGGCGACGAGGCGAGCGTGGCGGAGCTCTCGCGCGTTCGTGCCCTGCTCCATCTCGACGAGCCGCTCCTCGCCCAGTACGCACGTTTCTTGCGGGGTTTGTCGACGCTCGATCTCGGAGATTCCTTCCGCCAACCCGGAGTACGCGCGATGGCGCGCGTCGGCGAAGCGATCGCGCCGACGGCGGAGCTCGCGTTAGTCGCCGTGGCGATGGGTGCCGCGGTGGGAATCTCTGGAGCGGTCGTCGCGAGCGGCCCGTGGCTGGCCCCACGGGCTCGTACCTGGATAGATCGAATGTTCGTCTTGGCCGGGGCCGCGCCTCTCGTGGCTTTTGCGCCTGTTGCAACCTGGGCGCTCGCGGCGCGCGCCCGCCTCGTTCCGCTCCCGGGAGATCCCGACGCGGGCCTGTCCGGGCTGCTGTTCGCGAGCTGGCTTCTCGCCGTTCCTCTCGGCGCCCACGTCGGTCGTATCGCGCGCGCCGCGCTGGCCGAAGTCGAAGAGGCGCAGTTCCTCGTTACGGCGCGGGCCAAGGGGATGGCGCCGCTTCGCGTGTGGATCGTGCACGCGCTTCCGACCGTCGTCGGCCCGATCGTGACCATCGTGGCCGCCCAGCTCGGAGCCTTGCTCGGCGGCGCGGTCGTTCTCGAGCGAATGTTTGAGCGTCGTGGTCTCGGTACCCTGATCCTCGAGGCGTACGCGACGCGCGACCTTCCCGTTCTCGAGGGCGCAGTCGTCGCCGCAGGTCTGCTTTTCGCGATCGCGCAGGCGATTGGTTCGGCGACGCACGCTGCGATCGATCCGCGCGCGCGGAGGGCCAGGTGAGTGGCCCGAGCGGGCGGCGCTGGTCCGCGCTCGTGCCACTCCTTCTCGTCGTCGGAGCGAGCACGCTCGGCGTCGCGTTCGCGCCGGGACCGGCGGGCCGACTCGATCCGGCGCAGGCATGGTGCGCTCCCTCGCGAAGCCGCCCTCTCGGTTGCGGCGAGGGAGGGGTGGACCTGCTCGCGCTCGTATCGGTTGCCGAGCTGCGCGCGGTCGCGCTGGCGGTCGCAGTCGCGCTGGTCGGTCTCGTGCTTGGAACGCCCCTCGGGGCGGCCGCCGCGCTCATGCGGGGGCGACTCGAGGGGGCAATCGAGCGGACGTGCGACCTCGTGCAGGCCTTTCCGAGCTTCATTCTGGCGCTCGCCGTGCTGAGCGCCGTGCGCGAGCCGTCTCGCGTCGCGCTCGGCGCCGTATTCGCGCTGACGGCATGGGCGCCGTTCGCGCGGCTGGCCCTCGCCCAGACCCGCGTACTGCGCGATTCGGCGTTCGTGGAAGCCGCGGTCGCTTTGGGCCGACGACCGACGGGCGTTCTGGCGCGCCATATCCTTCCCAATCTCCTCGGGATCGTCGCCGTGCAGCTGGGCTCGACGGGGGCGGCGATCGTCGTGAGCGAGGCGGCGCTTGCGTTCGTCGGACTCGGGCCGCCCGGTGGCGTGTCTCTCGGCGGCGTCCTCGATCAGGGTGTCGCCTCCATGCTGCGCGCGCCGCACGTTCTGGCGGTCGGGTCGATCGCCGTATTCGCGACGAGCGCTTCGATCCTCGTGGCCGGGCAGGCCGCACAGCGGTGACCGGCAGCCTCGCATGCTACGAGGGCACGCCGATGTTCACCCCGTCGCCTCTGCCTCGGAGCCTCGAGGCGAGCTTCCGAGACCTCGGCTCCGAGCGGGCCGCGACGCGCGCTTCCGCCATCCGCGATGTCGTCCGCCACGCGTTGAGAAGCGATACGACGCGCGCGAGAGCCATCGCTCAGCTCGAGAAAACCCTGCGCGACGACCCGTCCTCCGAAGTCCGTGTGGCGGCGGCGGTCGCGCTAGCCGATGTCGTTGCCCGGGAGGCCCTTCCGGTTCTCCTCGTGGCCGTGGAGGACGACGACGCTCATGTGCGGCAAATGGCGCTCTCGGCGCTCGGGGAGATCGGCGACGCGCGCGCAGTGCATCGGCTCGAGCGGGCGCTCCGAGACGACCGGCCCGAGGTGCGTTACCAAGCGGTCATCGCGTTCGCCCGCGTCGCCAAAGACGATGGAACCGCCGTTGCGAACGCCCTCACGCACGCCCTGGACGACCCGGACAGCGCCATCCGGTACATCGCCATGCGCGTTGCCGAAGAGCGGTTGGCGATCGATGCGGACGCCGAGCCGCTGCGCGCCGAAGCGATCGCCGCGCGAGCCGAGAAGCTCGTCGACGATCCCGACGACGCGATGGCAGTCGTCTGCGCCCTGTACCTCGCGCGCCTGGGGAGGCCGCGCGGCAAAGCCGTAGTTCTCGACGTGGTCGCGGAGCGACGCGGAACGCCTGAGTTGGAGGACGAGCAGGCCTGCGTCGAGTTGGCGGGAGAACTTCGCCTGGAAGGGGCGATCCCGCATCTCGAAAGGCGCGCTTGGGGAGCACGCCGCGTCGTACGGGCGGTCCTTTCCTGGGGCGCGGGGGACGGGGCGAGCTGCGCTTGGCATGCGCGTATCGCCCTCGCCCGCATGGGCCACGAGCGAGCGCGCGCCGAAATTCTCGCGGATCTCGGTTCTTGGCGGCGGGAAACGCGGGAGGCGGCCGTCGTCGCCGCGGGCCGAGCGCGAATTCGCGAGGCCCGTAGCTTGCTCGAGAGTTTGGGGGAAACGGTCGATGCGGCGTTGGTCCGCGAGGCCCTGGTTCGAATCGCCGTTTAGGGACCGTCCACGCCTCGAGGTCCTGCGCGCGGGCGCAATCCGAGGTAGCTAACGGTGGACATGAGCCGCTTGCGTGCCGTCACTGCCGTTCTCGCGCTGTTCGCTGTGGCCGTCTGGCTTGGCGGCCTGGTGGTTCTCGGGGCGATCGCTGCTCCCGTCGTCTTTTCAGTCGTGCCCGCGCCGTCGAGCGCCGACGCCATGACCATCGTCTTTCGACGGTTCGACGTGGTCGCCATGGCCTGCGCGGCGTTCTTGCTCGCGGTCGAGGCCGCGCGCGCTCTGGCCCGCGAGCGATTCGCCTGGTCCGACCACGCGCGCGTCGCGGCGAGCGCTGTCGCCGGAGGACTGGCGGTCGTCGAAGGCGCGTTTCTATCGCCGCATATCGCCGCTCTGCACTGGGGCGGCGCGGTTCGGGGCTTGGGAACCGACGGGAGGGAGCTCGCGCACTTGCACGACCTGGCGGAGGCCTGCGGGAAAGCGCAGCTCGCCTTGTTGGCGGCGATCATCGCGCTGCAGGTCATCGCGCTGCGCACCCCCTCGATCGGGCCCGCCCGGGTGTAACTTTCAGGAGTTCACCTGGTTGACGCAATCCACAGCCGCACGGTACCGTCCTGAGTGGGTAGGGCGGGCGAGGAGGCACAGGTCATGTCGCGGAAGAGTTGGAAGGGCCTTCTGGCAAGCGCGCTCATTGCCGCTTTGGCGGTGGTCATCGACGGCTGTTCGAGCAGCAGCAACACGACTCCAGTGGGAGGTGGCGACGCCGCCCCCGATACAGGAACGGGGACGGCGGTTCACCGCGACGCAGGCATGGTCGGCCAAGGCACGGGCACCGACGGCAGTAGCGCCGCAGAGGCCTCCGCCGGGGGCGCCACCTTTGATGGAACGAGCGGCAAGCCTTGCAGTTCGAATGCGGACTGCGGATCGACCGGCATCAACGTTTGCAGCAACACGTACAGTGGAAAGCTAAACGCCCTCAACGGGATTACGAGTCCGCAGTTCTGGCCGACCCCCCTCTGCATGGTGCCGCTTCCCACGATGGCAGGCGTTGGCAACTGCGACCCGGGCGATCCGGGGAACGTCCAATTCTGCGACAGCGCAGATCCTACGGACCCGACTTCTCCTGGCATCTGCATTCCGCTGACCACGCCGCAGGCCGCGGGAGCGACCAACGGCTTCTGTCTTCCGCACTGCTATGTGGGTCTGGACGGCACGTTCGGGATCTCGTGTCCCGGTAAAGATACATGCAACGCCCTGAACTTCTTGCTCGATACGACGACCAACATGGTCCAGGTACACGGCTTCTGTCAGGGTACCTGCCAGGCTGACGCGGACTGCTCGGCGCTGGGCACGGGATGGGTATGCCAGGTCGACGCCGGCATCTGCACGAAAGCGAAGAAGACGCGGACCAAGGCCATCGGGACCACGTGCACGAACTCCGGCAACGGTGCTACGCCGATCGCCACCAGCGATACCGAGACGGGCGCGTGCAACTGCCCCTTCTCCGGGACGGCGACGACGACGTTCTATTGCACGCAGACGTGCGTCGTTGGGGGCACGGCTTGTCCGTCCGGGTATGCCTGTGACGCGCTGGTTCCGGGAGTTCTTACGTTCACCGGGGCCGACGGCGGGGACGAGAACATCTCGGGAGTGAACGTCCCGGGACTGGCGGGATATTGCTTGGCGGCCTGCTCGAGCCCCGACGGAGGTGTCATCGACGCCGGGACTGGCGACGCGGGATCCTCAGGACAATGTCCCGGCGCGTCGACCGTTCCGCCTCTCTCGGCCTGCACTCAGTCGACCGACCCGACGGGCTTGGGTACGGCCGCTGGCCCGGACTGTCTGCCTCCGCAGTAATTTCGACCGCTTGGGGGCCAGGGGTAGTCCGACTCCAGTCTGCCGCCGATCTGCCGCTCGTTCGCCCCGTGCCCCGCGGCGTGGCACAATGAATTCCAGACCTTTCTTTGCGTTGGCTTCAAATGCCTTTGTACGTCCGCGCTGCCATTTGGCGGTGGCTCCCTATTTCGACGCTGCTGATTGCGGTCGGCGGGAACGGGTGCGTCTCGGGTTCGTCGTCCGAACCCGCCGCTGGCGGACCACTCGAATCCGACTCGGGAGACTACGCTGCGCCTAGCAGTTCCGCGGGGGGGGGTGGAATCTTCCCCGCCGACGAAGCCGGTGCGTGCCGGCCGGGGGACGTGCAGACCTACGAGCCGGGGCCGTACCATTTCGCGGCGGGCGCCTGGCGCGGCCTATGCGCAGTGGACGGTCCCGACGGCAACGGCCAGGACCGGCTCTTCTTCGAGAAGTGCCTAGCGCCGGACGCAACTCCAGAGACCTGCGCCGCGTTCCAGATGGATCCCGCCAACGCGGACTGCGCCAAGTGCATCCTCACCGCGAACACAGCGGCAAACCGCGACGGCTACGGCCCGCTCATCAATCAGGGCACGTTCATCACGACGAATGTCGCCGGCTGCCTCGAACTCTCCGATCCGAGCGCGCTCTCCTGCGCGAAGGCCGTGCAGGCCCTGAGCGGCTGTGAACTGCGGGCGTGCGAGGCAAACTGCCCCGTTCACGATCAGGCCTCGCGGGCCGCCTACGACGCGTGCGCGACCCACGCGGACCATGACGGATGCCTTCCTTACGCCAGCGCCGCCGCTTGCACGAGCGGTGAGGCCGCTTCCGCACCGCTCTGTTTTCTCCCGTCCTTCACGGACTTCTACTACGCAGTCGTTGCCTTGTTCTGCGGCGCTCCGCCAAAATCCGACGGCGGCGATGCGCTCCACTTCGACGCCTCGGACGACTTGCCCGTCGAGGCGCTCGCGGCCCCTCCGCTCGATGCGTCGGCAGGGTCGGAGGAGGACGCGAAATCCCTTCCCGACGCAAAATCAGACGCCGCGTTCGACTCCGCGGCGAACGGAGGACCCGCCGACGTCCGGGAACCGGACGCCCATGGCGAGAATGCGAGAGCCGCGGACGCCGACGTGGTGGACGGGTCGCTCGACGCCGGCAAAGACTAGCTGAGGTAAACCCCTCCGTATGCACTCGGAAGAGCTCCGCGACGACGACGCGGATATCGCGATATTGCATGTTCTTCGGGGAGACGCGAGCGCGGATCCCGCGACGGATCCGTTCCTTCCGACCGCTACCCTGCTCCGAGCGTATCGCGAGATGCGACGCATCCGACTTCTCGACTCCCGGATGATCGGTCTTCAGAGGCAGGGGCGCGTCGGCTTCTACGGCGCCGCGCACGGCCAAGAGGCAGTCCCGATCGCCACGGGGCTCGCCTTACAGTCCCAGGATTGGGTATTTCCCGCCCTTCGGGAGCAGAGCATCATGCTCGTGCGCGGGTTTCCGCTAGCGACGTTCATCGCTCAGGTCTTCGGGAGCAGCGGAGATGTGCTCAAGGGAAGGCAGATGCCCAGCCACCAGTCGGGGCGAGCGGTAAACCAGGTGAGCTGGTCGTCGTGCGTCGGGCCCCAGTTGCCCCACGCCGTGGGCGCCGCCTGGGCAATGCGGTCGCGCGGGTCCAACTCGATCGCCGTGGCCTTCTGCGGAGACGGCGCGACAAGCACCGCGGACTTTCACACGGCCATGAGCGCGGCGGGTCTATGGCGCGCCCCGTGCGTCATCGTGTGTCAAAATAACCAGTGGTCGATCAGCGTTCCGGCCGAGCGGCAGACCGCCTCTCGAACCCTCGCCGTCAAGGCGCGCGCCTACGGATTTCCGGGGGTTCGCGTCGACGGCAACGATCTTCTTGCTCTGTACGCGATCATGCGGGACGCCATGGAGCGGGCCCGCACTGGCGGCGGTCCCACGTTCGTCGAGGCGGTCACCTACCGCATGGGGGCCCACTCGACGAGCGACGACCCGTCCCTCTATCGGTCGGATGCCGAAGTCGCGGAATGGGCCCGCAAAGATCCGCTCGACCGGCTCCGAAAGCACCTCGTTTCGCGTGATCTTCTGTCGGACGCCGCCGACGCGGCGCTCGAGGCGGAGTTGACGGCCGAGATAGCCGATGCGATCACCGCCGCGGAAGCGATGCCTTCGCCGGAGCGGCCGTCTCTGGTCGGAGACGTCTATGCCGAGCTGCCGTGGCACTTGCGCGATCAGCTCGAAGAGTTGCAAAAGTTAGCGGCGCCTTCTACGCACGGGTAAGCACTGGTCTGCGCACCCGGGTGATGGGAGAGCGACCGAAACCAACGGACACGGCGAGAGGAAGAGCATGGCCAACAAAACCTACGACGCCATCGTGATCGGCGGCGGCCCTGGCGGGTATCCCTGTGCGATCCGCCTGGCGCAGCTGAAGCAAACGGTGCTCTGCATCGAGAGAGAAGAAGTCGGCGGAGTCTGCCTGAACTGGGGCTGCGTGCCGAGCAAAGCGGTCATCGCGACCAGCCATACGTTCGACAAGGTCAAGGCCGGCCAGGCTTATGGTCTCTTCGTCGACAATCCGCGCATCGACGCGAACAAGCTCCAGGACTGGAAAGAAGGCATCGTCAAGAAGCTCACGGGTGGCATCCGCACGCTCTTCCGTGGCAACGGTGTGGAACTGCTCTACGGCGACGCGCGCGTGACGGGTGCGAAGACCGTGACGGTCAAGACCCGGGAAGGAACGACGGAGACGGTCGAGGCACTCAAGGCCATCGTCGTCGCCACCGGATCTTCGACCATCGAGATCCCGAGCTTCAAGTTCGACGGAAAGAAGATCATCGGAGCGAAAGAGGCGGTGAGCCTGCGTGAAATCCCGAAGCGTCTCCTCGTCATCGGAGGAGGCATCATCGGCATGGAGCTCGGGGGCGCCTATCAGCGGCTCGGCTCCGAGATCACGGTGGTCGAAGCGCTTCCGAACATTCTGACCGGCGTCGATGCGGATGTTGCCGCGGTCGTCGAGCGCGCTTACGTCAAGCACGGCGCCAAGATCATGAAAGGCGCAAAGGCGCTCGGGTACGAGTATCAAAAGGACGGGTCCGTCGCCGTTCGCCTCGACGTCGGCGGGAAGACCGAGACCGTCGTGACGGACGTCGTTCTCGTTGCCGTCGGAATGCGCCCGAACGGGGCGGGCATCGGCTTGGAGGAGATCGGCGTCAAGGTTGAGAAGGGGTTTGTCCCGACGGATGCAGTCGGGGCGACGAACGTGCCCGGTATCTACGCGGTCGGCGACTGCTCGAGCATGCCCATGCTGGCGCACAAAGCGAGCAAAGAGGGCGAGGTCGTGGCCGAGGTCATCGCCGGACACAAAACGGCCAAAGACTGGGTCGCGATCCCGACCGCGATTTTTACCGATCCCGAGATCGCCACCGCGGGCTTGGGCGAGCAACAGGCCAAAGAAAAAGGGATCGAGGTTCGAGTAGGGAAGTTCCCCTTCAGTGTCCTCGGTCGGGCGATGGCCGTCAGCGAGACCGACGGCTTCGTCAAAGTCGTCGCGAACAAGGCCACGCACGAAATCCTGGGCTTCCAGATCGTCGGGCCTTCCGCGACAGACCTGATCAGCGAGGCGATGCTCGCGCTCGAGATGCACGCCTTCCTCGAGGACGTGGCGCTGACCGTCCATCCGCATCCGACGCTCGGGGAGGCGATGATGGAAGCCGCACTCCACGGCCTCGGTCAGTCGGTCCACCTGCTCAACAAGTGAGCGGTCACCGTCGCCCCTTGAACCCCATCATGTTCTGAATCACCGACTCGCTCTGCTCGGCGACCTCGGCTTGCTCGCGCGCGCGGTCCGCGCATTCCTCGCACAATTTCTTCGCCTTACCTCCGGTCTTTACGGTCACGAGCTCGGCGACCTCTTCACCACATTGCTTGCAAGTGGGCATCGGGAGTCCTCCTCGGTGTGGCCTGCGGCCCTCCGGTTAGGCTGAGGATACCGCGAGCGCGCGGGCGAGGGAGGTGCAGCAACGGGGGGCGTGTTAGATTCGCGTTCTACGAGGCCTCGGCGCGCCATGGGCATCTTCGATCGGATGGGCAAGGTGATTCAGAGCAACCTCAACGCCCTGCTCGACAAGGCGGAAGACGAGCGCAAGCTCGTCGACCTCAATCTCGACGAAATGGACGAGCAGATCAAAGCGGGTCACCAGGAGGTCGTACAAGCCGTCGCAGCGGAAAAGCAGCTTCGCAAGAAGTGCGACGATCTCCAGGCAGATCTTTTGCGATGGGACAAACGGGCCGAGCTCTCGCTGAAGAGCGGCGACGAGGCTCTCGCGCGAGAGGCCCTCAGACAGAAGAAACTCCGCGCTGCCGAGTTTGAAACAGCCGACCGAGTCTGCAGAGAGCAGCACGAAGCCGCGGTTCGCATGAGAAACGATCTCGAGCGGATGAAGCAAAAGCTCGCCGAGCTGAAACTTCGAAAGCCGACGATCGTCGCTCGCGCCCAACAGGCCCGAGCCACCGCTTCCGGGTCGGAGCAGCTTGGCGCACGTGGCGGAACGAGCGCTTTCGACAATTTCCGCCGCATGGAAGAGAAAATCGAGGGACGGGAGGCGCAAGGCGCGGCAATGGCCGAAGTCGAGGATGCTCTGGGTAAGCCGGAAAAGGGAGAAGACCTCGAGGCCAAATTTCGGGATCTCGAAAGACAGGCCGGCGGGGGCTCGGGGAGCAGCGTCGACGACGAGCTCGCAGCGCTGAAAAAGCGGATTCGCGTCTAGGCACCTGCTGGGGAGCGTCGACCGTGTCGCGCAACATCGTCGTCGCGTTTCGCATGTCGTCGCCGGGGATGATCCCTGGGCCAGAGGGTGACTATCTTGCCCGAGCGCGGTCGTTGTGCGTTCGCGGAGAGGAAGTCGGGGGCACCTTGGTCGCCTGGAGCGCGACGCTGGTCGCGCTGGGCTGGGATTCCAATTCGGTCGAAGTGGCGGTCAGGTTCGCCGCGAGCGTCGGTGAAGAGGCGCTCTCGCCTGAACGGGCCTGGGCATGCGGTTTGGCAGAGGGGGAGCTCGAGCCTCTCTCTCCCGACGGGGAGGGGATTCTCGCGTGGGGACCGGCTCTTCTTTTAGCGACATCGCTGGCGCAGGTGGCGAGAGCCGGGGAGGTCCTCGTCGACGGAACCGTTGGGGCGCTGCGCGACGGACAACTTTCGCTCCAGGGTATGCGCGGGTCGCCCGACGTACCGCAAAGCACGCGCGGCTGGCGGCTCGACCTCGAGCAGCCCTGGAAAGCCGCGGCGGACGCCAAGCCGCCTCCGGACGAGCTCGCGGCGACCGATCACCCCGACTCGGAGACGACCATCACGGCCCGACCGGTCACACTCCCCCCTCCAGCGCTCGCCGCTCAAATGCGCATGCTCGCGCGTGGTGCCCAGAGCGCCGCCGCTCTCGATTCGCTGGCGGCCCTCAGGCGCAGCCGGGCGCTCGCCGAAGGTGGGCCACCGTCCGTGCGTTGCCGTGCTTCCCTCGCGGTGGCGCTGACATTGTCCATCGCAGGTCGGCCCGAAGAGGCTCTGTTCGAGTCGCTCGACGCGCTGGCCCGAGCCCGTGAGGCGAACGATGCGAAAGCCGTCAGCGCGTGCATCGCTCTCCTCGCCAAGCTCTATGCCGGCGCGGGACACACAGACGCCGCGACGGCGCTGCGGGACAGCGTCTCCGGCGTGTAACCGCGAATCGCACAAGCGCTGCGCCCGCCGGGTCGGAAGGCCTTTCCGCCGGCTCTAATGTCCACTCCGGGTCCGCCGTTCCCACGAAGGAGATGGCCAACGTTACCGGACGTGCTTTCGAGGCGAACGAACGCTCGCGTCCGCGTCTCCGCGCCCTCCCGGCGCTTCCGTTGCCGGGCGACACCATCGCGGGAAAGTACTCCCT
>JBAULD010000670.1:0-5800 GCA_049578005.1 Polyangiaceae bacterium | reverse complement strand
ATCGAGCGGGAGTAGCCGGTGGGCACGCGCGTCATCGGGCTCGGTCAGTCCGCCGCGGGAGACGACGGCGTCGGCCTCGCCGTCCTCCAGTGGATCCGCGACGCGGGAGCGCCCGCGGGCACCGAGCTTCTCGAGGCGAGGGAAGCCACCGAGCTGATTGCGCTGCTGGAGACGCCTCGGCCCGTGGTCTTGGTCGATGCGATGGTCGGTCACGGGGCGATCGGCGAAGTGCTCGCGTTCGGAGTCGAGGCGCTCGACGCGCCGTCGCGCGGGCCGCGGCCCGTCTCGACGCACGGCGTGGACATCGGCCAAGCGATAGCGCTCGCGCGGCTCCTCTCGGGGGACGCGCTGTCGCCGGCAATCTGGGTGGTCGGCGTGACCATTGCGCCTCCGCGGCGGTTCGTTCAAGGCCTTTCCCCGGCTGTGCATGCCGCGATCCCCGCGGCCGCGCGCGCCGTCCTTGCTCGCGCGGGGGACGAGGCCCAATCCGGCTAGCCATGCACGAGTCTTCGCTCGCCAAACAGATTCTGTCGACGGTGCTCGATCGAGGGGCGCGAGAGGGCGCGGCCCGCGTGCGCGCGGTGCGGGGGTGGATCGCCGAGACCGAGCGGCTCTCCGTCGAGAGCATCACGTTTCATTTCCGAGCGCTCGCCCGGGGTACCATCGCCGAGGACGCGGAACTCGATCTCGTGGTGCGTCACGTGGAGGCGCGATGCACCTCGTGCGCCGCCGTCTTTCTTCCCGACCACCACGTGCTCCTCTGCCCGCGCTGCGGCAGCATCGACGGCGAGCTGCTCGGCCGCGTCGGAATTCTGATCGAATCGATCGACGTTGGAGGGTGATGCCGTCGCCGACGATCGAGGCGCCGGCTATCGTAGAACGAGATGCGGAGTCCCCCATGTGCCTAGGAGTCCCGGGCCGAGTCCTCGGTGTGACGGACGGCGATCTGCGGATGGCCAGCGTAGAGTTCGGAGGGATCGTCAAACAGGTCTCTCTCGCGTACGTCCCCGAGGCGCACGCCGGCGACTACGTGATCGTCCACGTCGGCTTCGCCATAAGCCGACTGGACGAGGCGGAGGCGGCCCGGGTCTTCTCGTACCTGCGCGAGATGGAGGCCCTCGCCGAGCTCGCAGACGGGAACCCGTGAAGCACATCGACGAGTACCGGGACGCGGACAGCGCGCGGCGGTACGCAGACGCGATCCGGGCCGTCGCCAAGCGGCCCTGGGTCATCATGGAGGTCTGCGGCGGGCAGACCCATTCGATCGTTCGATTCGGGCTCGACGAGCTCTTGCCTCCGAGCATCACGCTCGTGCACGGGCCCGGCTGTCCGGTCTGCGTGACGCCGGTCGAGCTCCTCGATCGGGCCGTCGCCATCGCGTCCCGCCGCGATGTCATCTTTTGTTCGTTCGGCGACATGCTCCGCGTTCCCGGCACGATCGACGATCTCGCGGGGGTCAAGGCCGCCGGGGGCGACGTACGCGTCGTGTACTCGCCGATGGATGCCCTCGCGCTCGCGCGGGCACATCCGGAGCGTCAGGTGGTCTTCTTCGCCGTGGGCTTCGAGACCACGGCGCCCGCCACCGCGATGGCCGCGTTCCAGGCCCGAAGAGAGCGGCTCTCGAACTTTTCGCTCCTCGTTTCGCACGTCCTCGTGCCCCCGGCGATGGAGGCCGTGCTCGCGTCGCCGTCCTGCCGCGTGAACGGCTTTCTCGCCGCCGGACACGTGTGCACCGTCATGGGCACGGGCGAGTACGCGCCCATCGCGGAGAAATACGGAGTGCCGATCGTCGTCACGGGGTTCGAGCCGATCGACATCCTTCAGGGGATCCACATGTGCGTGGCGCAGCTGGAGCAGGGCCGCGCACGGGTCGAGAATCAATACGCGCGCTCGGTGCGTGACCGCGGCAACGAGCCCGCCGTCCGGATGGTCCGCGAAGTCTTCCGCGTGGTCGCTCGCCCGTGGCGAGGGATCGGTCGTATCGACGAGAGCGGGCTCGCGCTTCGGGCGGAGTTCGCCGAGTACGACGCCGAGCGCAAGTTCGACGTCGCGGCCGTCACCGCCCGGGAGTCGACCGAGTGCATCAGCGGGTCGATCCTCCAGGGACTCAAGAAGCCCCCGGAGTGTCCGGCGTTCGGCTCACGCTGCACGCCCGAGACCCCCCTCGGAGCGACGATGGTGTCGTCCGAAGGGGCGTGCGCCGCGTACTACCGGTATCGAAGGATCGGACGACCATGGCCAACGACGAATTCATCGTGACGTGCCCGTCGCCGATCGGCCCGCGCGCGACGGTTCAGCTCGCGCACGGCGGCGGCGGGCGGCTGACGCGCGGCTTGTTCGAACAGATCTTTCTCCCGGCCTTCGACAACCCGGCTCTCGCGGCGCGCCTCGACGCCGCGGTCCTCGAACTCGGAGGCGCGCGGCTCGCGTTCACCACGGACAGCTACGTCGTCGACCCTCTTTTTTTCCCGGGCGGCGACATCGGAAAGCTGGCGGTCTTCGGCACGGTGAACGACCTGGCGATGGCGGGAGCGCGCCCCGCGTTCTTGAGCGCCGGGTTCGTTCTGGAGGAGGGCCTGCCGCTCGACGATCTCAGGAGAATCGTCGCGTCGATGCGCGCGGCGGCCAAAGAAGCGCAGGTGGAGCTCGTCACGGGCGACACGAAAGTCGTCGGTCGCGGAAAGGCCGATCGATGCTTCGTGAACACATCGGGCGTGGGCCTGGTCGCGACCTCCCGTCCCATAGCCCCGGCGCGCGTACGAGCGGGCGACGTCGTCGTCCTCAGCGGGGACGTCGGCCGCCACGGCATCGCGGTGCTCTCCGTGCGCGAGTCGCTCGCGTTCGAGACGTCGATTGAAAGCGACTGCGCGCCGCTCGCGGCGGTCGTCCAGAGCGTCCTCGACTCCGGGGTGGACGTGCACTGTCTGCGGGATCTCACGCGGGGCGGTCTGGCGACCGCCCTGAACGAGATCGCGATGGACTCCGGCTCGTGCGTCGAGATCGACGAGGCCGCGATCCCCGTCCCGAGCGCGGTCGAGGGCGCATGCGAGCTCCTCGGGCTCGACCCCTTGTACGTCGCCAACGAAGGCCGCTTCGTCGCGTTCGTCCCGCCCGAGGACGTCGAGACCGCCGTCCGTGCGATGCGTGGCCACGCCGTGGCCAGGGACGCCGTCGTGATCGGCCGCGTCGTCGAAGGACGCGGCAGCGTGGTGCTCCGCGGACGGCTGGGCGGCCGCCGATGGCTCGACCTCCTCTCCGGAGAGCAGCTCCCGCGCATCTGCTGACCCCCGTCTACGCCGCCCGGTCCTGGGCGCGGCGCGCGACTCGTGCCAAGAGAGACCATGTTCGCATTCGACAACACGTACGCGCGTCTGCCCGAGCGCTTCTACGCGCGTGTCGCCGCCGCGCGCGCGAGCGACCCGCGCCTCGTGAAGCTCAATCGACCGCTGGCCGAGCTGCTCGGCGCCGACGTGGAGCTTCTCGCGTCACCCGCCGGAGCGCAGATCCTCGCGGGCAACGCGGTCCCCCCGGGCGCGGAGCCGATCGCCCTGGCCTACGCCGGGCACCAGTTCGGCTCGTTCGTCCCGCAGTTGGGCGACGGGCGCGCCATTCTCCTCGGCGAGGTCGTCGGCAAGGACGGCCGCAGGCGGGATATCCAGCTCAAGGGCGCCGGGCGCACGCCCTTTTCGCGCGGAGGCGACGGGCGGGCCGCCCTCGGTCCCGTGCTCCGCGAGTACGTCGTCAGCGAGGCGATGGCGGCGCTCGGGGTGCCGACCACGCGCGCGCTGGCGGCGGTGACGACCGGCGACCGCGTCTTTCGCGACGAGGCTCTCCCGGGAGCCGTGCTCGCGCGCGTCGCGGCGAGCCACATCCGTGTCGGGACATTCGAGTTCTTCGCCGGGCGCGACGATCGCGACGCGCTGCGAACGCTGACGTCCTACGCCCTCGCGCGCCACTATCCCGACGCGACGGGAACGGGAAACGACGCGCTGGCGCTGCTCGAACGGGTCATCGACGGCCAGGCGCACTTGATCGCCCTCTGGCTGGGCGTCGGCTTCGTCCACGGCGTGATGAACACCGACAACACGGCCGTCTCGGGCGAGACAATCGACTACGGTCCTTGCGCCTTCCTCGACGAGTACGACCCCGCCAAGACGTTCAGCTCGATCGACCACGGCGGCCGGTACGCGTTCGCGAACCAGCCGCGCATCGCCCTCTGGAACCTGGCGCGGCTCGCCGAGACGCTGCTCGGACTGATTTCGGAAGAGGCCGAGGAGGCCGTTCGTCTCGCGACCGAGCGCCTCGAGCGCTTCCCGTCGCGCTTCGAGAGCGCCCACCTCGGCGTGATGCGCGCGAAGCTCGGTCTCGTGCGCGAGGAGGAGGACGATCGCGCCCTTCTCGAGAGTCTCCTCGCGCAGCTCGCCGCGCACCGGGTCGACTACACGCTTTTCTTCCGCAGGCTGTGCGCGGCCGCCGCCGACCCGTCGGCGGACGCCGGGCTCACGTCTCTGTTCGACACCGAGCCCGACTCCTTCCGATCGTGGACGGAAGCCTGGCGCCTCCGGCTCGCCCGCGAAGCCGATCCACCGTCCGCGCGAGCCGCGGCCATGCGCCGCGCCAATCCCGCCTTCATCCCGCGCAACCACCGCGTGGAAGAGGCCATCGAGGCCGCGGTGGCCCGCGACGATTTCACGCCGTTCGACACGCTGGTCGACGTCCTCGGGCGGCCGTACGACGATCGAGCCGACCGGGCCCACCTCGCCGACGCGCCGGGACCGGAGCAGCGCGTATACAAGACGTTTTGCGGTACGTGAGCAATCGCGTCAAATCTCCCTCTTCGCACCGCAGCCCGCTCGCTGACCTTCAACGACGGCTCGTTCGCGCTCTTACAATCCGCCACCGCACGAGGACGCCCGCGTACACGCAGGCGACGAGCACGATGCCCGCGAGCGTGAGCTGCGCGTAGACCGACGCGAGCCGCTCGGGCGTCCAGCCGAAGCGCGCGACCAGAATGCTCATGTCTCCATCTTTCTTGTCTCCGACGGCGCTTCCCATCGGCACGAGCGACGCGTCACGCGCCGCCGGAAACCAGATCTTGGCGGCGTAGAGCAAACCCGTCGCACCGAAGAGCAAGGCGGCGAAGCGCCAGAAATCCCACCGGAGCCAGTCGGGCAGCGGCACGTAGAAGGCGACGACCAGCAACGTCGAGAAAAGGATGTGACCGGCGCATCCCCCGAATAGAAACCACTCGCGGGCTTGAGACTCCGACAGCGCGAACGCCGCCACGTGCAACAGCGCGAGCACGGCCCCGAACACGATGAGCGCCGGTCGACGGGACCGATACCCCGCGAAGGCCGCGCCGCACGCGAGCCCGAGGACGACCACGGTCGTCGTCGCGCTGCGGCCGTCGCGGATGACGGTCAAGAACGGGATCGGAACGGCGAAGCGGCCCGCGATCCAGGCCGTGACGGCGTGACCGAGCTCGTGCAGCACCATCGACGGGAGATCGACGAAGATCCAGACCGGCATGGGACCGCCGGCAAACGTGGCCAAGGCGGCCAGCGCGAACGCCGCGGGGAGCGCGTACAGACGGATGAGCGGGTCATCGAACGGAAAGCGCTCCGCGGCGAGCGGCGGCGGATCGTCGCGGCTGGTCGTATCCGGCGGGTCGGGGGGCGGAACCGAAGTGGGCGACGGGCGCGCGGTCGCATGAATGTGCGCGTCGAGTTCGAGGCGGGTCGCCGCCAGCACGCCGCGATCGAGCAGAACGCCGCCGCAGGCCAGGCACGTGAGCAAGGGC
>JBAULD010000669.1:0-5267 GCA_049578005.1 Polyangiaceae bacterium | reverse complement strand
GCGATGCTTTCGAGCGTCAGCCCCGACGCGTGCGTTTCGAGCTTTTCGCGAAGTAGATCGAGTCTGCGGTGCTGGGTGAACTTGCCGGTCGGCCGCCCGAGGCGCGGCGCTTTGGAGCGCGAGATAGGACGGAGGGGCATGAAGAACGCCGGGAGGTAGTCCCATGCGCAGAAGAAGAAAACCGCCGGAACGCCGGGGACGCCAAGAGAAAAGTTGAGCGCCTGCTTGCTCCCCTCCCCGGCCCGGCGTCACCCCGGGGGCAAACGTAGGGGATGGGCGCCGCTACGGAGGCAGCTTTCGGTCGCGCATCTCGTTTTTGTAGCGGTCTCTATACTGGCTGTGACATCCGCGGCATGCGGCCTTCACGGCTTCGAGGTTCTCGCTCCTGGCGGCGCTCGATCCATCCCTCGCGATCGACGCCCAGTTTGCGTAATTCGGGACGGAAAAGCGTACGACCGTGTCGAACCCGGCCGCGAGCGCCGAGAAATCGCGGGCGTTCAGGGCCGCCCCCGTGTTCGCCTTCATCCAGGAACCGAGCGGGCAAAGGGGTAGCGGATTGTCGCCACAGGTGGGCGATGTCCTCGCGACCGGAGCGGGCGGCGGGGCAGGAGGCGGCGGGACGGGGAGTGGCGGAGCGGGAGGTGGTGGGACCGACCCTGCCGAAGCGGACGGGGACGGCGGCGGTGGGGCGGGGTTGGAGCAGCGGGCGACTGGCGGAAACCACGCGACGAATGCGATGAAAGCGTGGATGCCCGGCGCCTTCACGCGACGTCGCGTCATCGAGAGCCAGACGCTCATGGTGAGGACCATACCAATCCGCCACGAGCCGGTGGTATGCCATTGCCTTCGTGAAAAGCCGCACGCTGGTCGAGCTCATCGCCGCCAAGCGCGACGGCCTGCGTCTCTCGGACGCCGAAATCGCTCGCCTCGTCGCGTCGCTGACGAGCGGCGAGTTGGCCGATTACCAGATGACCGCATGGCTGATGGCCGTGTTCTTCCGGGGTCTCGACGAGGGGGAGACCACGGCCCTGACCGACGCCATGCTGCGAAGCGGGCGAGTCCTCGATTTGTCGAGCATCCCGGGTGTCAAAGTCGACAAGCACTCGACCGGCGGGGTCGGAGACAAGGTCTCGATCGTGCTCGCGCCGCTCGTCGCCGCGTGCGGCGTCCCGGTGCCGATGGTGAGCGGACGCGGACTCGGACACACGGGCGGTACGCTCGACAAGCTCGAGGCGATTCCCGGCTTTCGCACCGACCTCGACCCGGCCGAGTTCACGCGCATCGTTCGGGACGTCGGCTGCTGCATGATCGGGCAGACTTCGGAGATCGCGCCGGCGGACAAGCGCATCTACGCGCTTCGCGATGTCACCGCGACTGTGGAGTGCATTCCGCTCATCGTCGCTTCCATCCTCTCGAAGAAGCTCGCCGAAGGAATCGACGCGCTCGTACTGGACGTGAAAGTCGGGCGCGGCGCGTTCATGAAAACGGAAGCCGACGCTTACCGTTTGGCCGATGCGCTGGTTCGCGTGGGCGAGCGCGCGGGCAAACGCGTCGTGGCCCTCCTGACCGACATGGACGCCCCTCTCGGCCGAGCCGTCGGCAACGCGCTCGAAACCCGTGAAGCCCTCGACGTCCTCGGCGGCGGCGGACCGCCGGATCTCGTGGAGTGCACCCTCCGACTCGGCGCCGAAATGCTCGTGCTCGGGGGCCGCGCCGCGACCGAAGGCGAAGCGCGAACGACGCTGATGCAAGCGATCGCGGGCGGCTCCGCGGCGCGGACGGCAGAGCGGATGATTGAGGCACAAGGGGGCGACCCGCGCGTCGTCGCGGATCCTCGACGTCTCGAAGTCGCGACCGACGAGGTGATCATCGCCGCGGCGGCAGACGGATTCGTGACGCGGGTCGACGCGCTGGAGATCGGCCTCGCGGCCGTGGCCATGGGGGCGGGCCGCACCCGCGCCGACCAATCGGTGGACCATACGGTGGGAGTGCTCGTCGAGGCCAAGCCGGGGGCGTGGGTCGCGCGCGGCGAACCCCTTGCGAGGTTGCGGGTGCGGGGCGGCAAGGCCGCCGGCGAAATCGTGGAGCGGGTGCGCGGCGCGTTTGCCATCGGCGCCCGGCCTCCGGCCACGCGCGATCTCGTGCTGCGCCGCGTCTCGAACGCAAACTCGACCACGGCGTGACGTACCGAGTAGATTCGCCGGCGAGGAGGTCACGTAGATGATCCGAAGGCTGGCGACGGTGGCAGCGAGCGTGTGCGTACTCTTGACTTCGTCTCTATCCCACGCGCAGGCGCGAACCGGGTTCGGCGAGCGAGGGCAGTTCATCGTCAGCGCGGATCGTCTGATGCCGCTCTTTTCGTTCACTCACGTGTCCCAAGACCAACAACCGGTGGTGACCGGCACCAAGACCGTCACCACGTACAACGAGGGGGCGATCTCTCTCCTGTGGGGCTCGAGCTCGCCGGACGACGGCAGCGCGCCGCCGCAAACGTCGTTCTTCACGGTGCCACGCGTGGGGTTCGACTACGTGATTGCCCCGAACGTAACGGTGGGCGGAGACTTGATCATCTTCTTCACGCTTGCCGGCAACACGGGCATCGATACGACGCCCAACGGAGGCGCGACTTCGACGGTCAGCACGGGCACGCCGTCGTCCTTCATTTTCGGCGTCGCACCGCGTGGGGGCTACATTTTGCGGCTGACGGACCTCTTCAGTCTTTGGCTGCGCGGGGGCGTTTCGTACTACGTGGCGACCTCGAAAACGAGCGCAACCGGCCCCACCGTGACGACCTCCGCCAACCAGTTCGCGCTCGACCTCGACCCCCAGCTCGTCATCACGCCGATTCCGCACCTGGGCGTCACTCTCGGTCTCACGGCGGACCTCCCCGTAGCTGGCGGCCATTCGGTCGACACGCAAACCAACAACATCTCCGCGAGCACTTCGGCGTCCTCGTCGGTCCTCTTCTTCGGGATCACGACCGGCCTACTCGCGTACTTTTGAAGCGCGACTTCCACGGCGCCGCCGAACGCCCCTGACGTTCGGCGGCACGGGACGCTCGCGCTACTTGAGCTTCGCTCCCGGCGGAGCGTCGCCGTCCACCGTGGCGAGCACCAGTTTCTCGCTCGGACCGGTGGCCAGGAGCATTCCGTGCGAGACGAGCCCCTTGCCGAACTCGCGCGGAGCGAGGTTCGCGACCACGACGACCCTTCGTCCGACGAGCTGCTCCGGCTGAAACGACAGCGCGAGCCCCGCCACGATGGCGCGCGGCTCGGCTTCGCCGATATCGACGGCGAGCCTGAGCAGCTTGTCCTTCTTCGGGACCCGCTCGCAAGCCTTCACCAAGCCAACCCGCAAGTCGACGAGAGAAAACTGATCGTACGTCACAACCGGCGCATCCACCGCCGCACCCGTCGTGGATGTGGACTTGGACGTGGACGTGGACGTGGACACCGCAGTGACCGTGGATGCGGACGTGGAAGCCGTACGAACCGTGACCTCCCCCGCCGCCTCCGCTATCCGCGGCGTGAGCGCCTCCACGAGCGCGCCCGCCCGAGTCTCGTCGAGCGTGGGAAAGAGGGGCGCACCCGCAGCGAGCGCCTCGCCCGCCTGCCGGAACTCCAAACCGGGCGAGAGCCAATCTTCGCCGACGGTCGGCGCGAGCGGCGCGAGTCCGAGCTGCCTGCGCATCTCGTCACTCTTGCTCGGTAGCACCGGCCACACGAGCTCCGAGAGCCCGCCGAGCACGGAGAGGAGCGTATTGAGGATCGTGTCGACGCGCGCGCGATTTCCCTTCTTGTCTTCCGCCCACGGAGCCGCTCGGTCCACATACTGGTTGGCCAGCGACGAGATCGCCCAGATTCGCTCGAGTGCCCGATGGGGCTCGATTGCGTCCCACGCGTCCAGCACGTCGACCCAATGCCCTTCGATCGCCGCAAAGAGCTCGTTCTCCAATGCGGTCCACTCGCCGGAGTGCGGGACTCGCCCGCCGGTCAGCTTCGTGCAGAGGCCGAGCGTTCGCGCGAGCAAATTGCCGAGGTTCTTGCCCAGGTCGGCGTTGTACCGCTCGACCATCGCGCCGAGGTCGAAGTCGCCGTCCTGCCCGAAGGCGATCGCTCGCAAGAGTTGGTATCGGAGGACGTCGGCTCCCGAGCTGTCGCCACCGTGGATCTCGTCGCCGAACACGCGTGCGATCTCGAGGGGGTCGACCGCGTTGCGCAACGACTTGCCCATCTTTTGCCCGCCGAACGTCAGGAATCCGTGCGCAAATACGGTGTCGGGGAGTCGCAGTCCGGCGCTCATCAGGAACGCCGGCCAGACGACCGCGTGAAAGCGAAGGATGTCCTTTCCGACGAGATGGATCACCGTCCCCTCATTCCAGAATTTCTTGTGGTTGTCGCTGTCTTGGAGCGCCGTCCAGTAGTTCGCGAGCGCGTCGAACCAGACGTACATCACGTGCTTCGGTTTTCCCGGAACCGGGATTCCCCAGGTGAAGCTCGTACGCGACACCGACAGATCTTTGAGCCCGCCCTCGATGAAGCTGATGACCTCGTTGCGACGGGATTCGGGCTCGATGAAGCGGGGGTTTTCGCGATAGTGGTCGAGGAGCCTGCTCGCGTACTTGGACAATCGAAAGAAGTAGGTTTCTTCCTTCAGCCACTCGACTGCTCTGTTGTGGAGCGGGCAGATGTTGCCCGGTAGCAGCTCCTTCTCCGTCTTGTATCCCTCACAGCCGTAGCAGTACCAACCTTCGTAGGTACCTTCGTAGAGATCGCCCCGGCTTTCGATTGTCCGCCAGAGATCTTGCACAGAGCGCTCGTGGCGCTCTTGGGTCGTCCGGATGAAGTCGTCCGGACGCACTTCGAGCTTCGGCCAGGCCGCTTCGAAGCGGTCGCTCATCGACTTGACGAACTGCGCCGGCGACACGCCGCGCGCCTGCGCCTCGCGCTCCATCTTTTGCCCGTGCTCGTCGGTACCGGTGAGCATCCGCGTTTCGTGGCCGCGCAGCAGGTGATAGCGGCGAAGCGCGTCGGCGACGATCGTCGTGTACGCGGTGCCGAGATGCGGCACATCGTTCACGTAATAGATGGGCGTGGTGATGTAGAAACGAGACATCGGCGGGGGGACGGCTTAGCACACGGGCCCCCCGATGAGTTCACGACGAACGCCTGCGCGCGCGGTGCTGCGCCACCCAGGGCGAAAGCGAGGATCCCCGCGACGAGCCTTTATCGGGGCCGCTGCTGCGGGCTGCAAGGGCGGCAGAGGCC
>JBAULD010000668.1:0-2783 GCA_049578005.1 Polyangiaceae bacterium | reverse complement strand
GTATGCGCCACTCTCGAGGGCGTGAGCCTCCGTCGTCGACGAGCGAGCTTCCGTCGTCGAAGCGTATGCGCCACTCTCGAGGGCGTGAGCCTCCGTCGTCGAGCAGTGAGCTTCGGTCGTCGACGAGGGCACGCCACTCTCGAGGCCTTGAGCCTCCGTCGTCGAGCAGTGAGCCTCCGTCGTCGAAGAGCGCGCACCACTCTCGAGGCCCTGAGCGTCCGTCGTTGACGAATGAGCTTCGCTCGTCGAGCAGGGAGCTTCGGTCGTCGATCCGTGGGCTTCGTTCGTCGCGGAGTGAGCTTCTGTTTGCAGCTCCCGGACGTAACTGCCCCATGAGTGAGCCTCTCTCTTCCCGGACCCTTCGTTCTTCGCCAAGGATGGAACGTCACTCGTCGCGGCATCCGCGAAGGAGGCCCGCGCCCGAGGGAACCTTTCGTGCCAATGAGCTTCGCGGGCTGAGCACGGAGCTCGAATACCGCAGTTGGTCTGCTCCCCCTGCCGATTCATTCGGCTTCAGAGGCGGGACACTAGGGCGCGTCCACGACATGCGCCGAGAAAATCTGATGCCATGCGAGTGTGACCGCGAGCACGGTTTGTAAGTCGTCCGCGCCCTCGATCCCCGACCCCAGCGCCGCGTCGCTCCATCGAACCGCACCTCGGATTTCGAACCATGGGCCGCTCGCGCGTCCCAGAATGGGGAGCTCGATCCCTACGCCGACTTCGAGCCCGCGACGCGAAGCGAAGCCGCTGCCCGCGGGCTGCTCGAACATCGCTCCGAGGTCCAATCCGAACGAATCGAGCGCTAGATCGAGCCACGCGCGGCGCGTTTCGTGTCCTCGGAGCCATCGATAGAGAAAGAGGGGCCGCAGTTCCAGGCCTGCCACGACGACGGTTCGCGGTTCGGAGGGAGAGCTCAGGACGCCCGCGTCTTCGAACGTCGCGTAGACGCCCGCGCTCTCGAGGTAGCGCAGGCGAAGTTCGCCGAGCGCGCGAACTCCGGGCTTCGCCACGACACCCCCGACTCCAGCCACGACGTCTACGTCGCCATCGACGCGTCCATAGCTTGGGTCCACGGGGCCGTCGCTCGCGCGAGCGTCCCCCGCCCACGCCGCGAGCGCCAGCGCGACGCCTGCGATCCGAATGCGATCATAACCCGAGCGCATGCGTGACCGGCTCGCGCAGCTCGGGCGCAAGGATGAGCCTCACGCGCGACAGCACCTGCCCGGCGAGCCGCCCGAGGAGAAACGACACCTCGTGCAGCGGACGTGCCGGGCCCTTCGCATAGACCACCATCAGCGGCGGAGAATCGAAGCCGAAGGGCTCGACGCTCGCGACGTCGAGACCGACGTAGGCGTCGGGATCGAAGCCTTTCGTCTTCGCGATCCCCTGCGCGATCGAAAGCGCGCGCTCTCTCCCGGAAGCCGTGGAATGCTCGCCGAAGAGCTCGAGCGTCTTGAAGAGCGCTCGGGCGCGAATTCGCCGGGCCAGATCGGCGAGCGGGGGATCGACCGCTCGCTCCCAGGCATGCATGGTTGCCCAGAGCACGCCGTCGTCGAGCTCGAGGTAATCGCCGAGCGCGATCGGCACCCCGCGCGCGGCGCACGCCACCGCCCTCGGGACCGCGTCGAGCGGAGTGCCGTCGCGGACCATCGCCATCGCGCGGGTGAAGGTCGTGCGAATCATCCACTCGGCCGAGCGCGTAGCCTTGTGGAGGTAGACCTGCTGGAACATGAAAAGACGCGCCGTGATGAACGCCTCGATGGCCGGAAGCCCTTTGGCTCCGTCGATCGCGAGCGCAGGAGCGCCGCCCACGCCCGGACCCGGGGCCGGGGCCGGCGTGAACCGCAAGCTCCGAAGGAGCCAATCGAGGTCGAATACGCCGTAGCGGACGCCCGTCGCGTGCGCGTCGCGCAGCAAGTAGTCGCACCGGTCGACGTCGAGCTCCCCGCTTACCGCCTTGGCCAAGAACGGCAGCTCGTGGCGGCCGTGGACCAGGTCGACGACACGCGAAGGGAGCGCGGGATCGACGGCTGCGAGCACTTTGTGGACGCCCGTGGACGGGTCGAGAACGATGCGCTCGGTCCACATCTCGTGGGGCGGCGTGTCGGGGATCACGTCTTCGAAGAGGTGCGAGAGGGGACCGTGACCGACGTCGTGGAGCAGTGCCGAGGCGAGCGCCTCGCATGCGCGGTCCTCGGTGACGCGCTGACTCTCGGGAAGCGTTCCGTGAATCCCGCGCAGTCGGGCGACGAGCAACTTCATGACGAAGGCGGCGCCGATGGCGTGGGCGAAGCGCGAGTGTTCCGCGCCGGGAAACGCGAGGGAAGTGACCCCAAGCTGCCGGACTCGTCGCAGGCGCTGCACCTCCGGTGTGTCGATCAAGTCCTCCACGATGCGCTCTTCGTGGCCCTCGAAAGCCACGAGGCCGTGCACCGGGTCGCGCAAGATCATGCGCCCTCTACGATGCGCGTCTCGACGCGCCCGTCGTCGTAATAGACGCGGACGGCCACCGGTCCCGGCGCAACATCGAGTTCCGCTTGGAGGAGCGCGGCGCGAACCGAGCGTGACCCTGGCCCGCGCTCCGAGTGCCAGGCGACCCGGAAGGGGACGCTCGGGTCGTGCGAGGAATCGACCGCCCACGCCAGGGGCTCGCGCGGCTCGAGCAGCTCGACTCGTACGGCTTGGCCGCGGCGCTCCAGCGCTACGCGGACGGTGGAGGACTCGCCTTGGGCGCTGACTTCGCGCGGCCACGACTGCATCACGAGCGGCACTCCGGCGCGAAG
>JBAULD010000667.1:0-4799 GCA_049578005.1 Polyangiaceae bacterium | reverse complement strand
CGGATCGGGGTGCCGCTGGTCGTGCGCCCCGCGGGCGCAGACGAAGCCGTCCGGGGCGACGAATCGCCCGCGACGTACTTGGAGCGGATCACCCGGGCGAAGCTCGACGCCGTGCGCGCGATCCCACGCGTGCGCGAGGAGTTCGCGGTGCTGGTCGCCGATACGATCGTCGTCTTGTCCGGCGGCGTCGTGCTCGGCAAGCCGACCGACGACGACGAGGCCCGGTCCATGATCGAGCGGCTCGCGGGCGTCACACACGAGGTCTGCACGCGGTTCGTGCTGGCCGAAATCGTTCCCGGGACGCCGATCGCGCACGCGGAGACCGTGACGACGCGCGTGACGTTTCGGGCGATCTTCGCCGGCGAGGCGCTCGCCTACGCGGCGACGGGCGAGGGGCGAGACAAGGCGGGAGCGTACGCGGTCCAGGGGAGGGCGGCCGCGTTCATCGAGCGGATCGAAGGGAGCTATACCGCTGTCGTGGGGTTGCCACTCTGCGAGGTCGTCGTGGCTCTGCGCGGGCTGGCGTGGTGGTAGGGCCCGGCGCGGCGCCAGCGGCAAGCGGGTCACTCGTGCGCGCTCGCACTTCCGACGCCCTGGCCGTCTTCGCCCTGGCTCTCGTCGTGCGGCTCGGGTTCGTGGTCGCCGCGCACGCGCGCTTCCCCGCCGTCGAGGACGGGCACTACTACGACGTTCTGGCACACCGACTCGCCTCCGGGGCCGGGTACACGTGGCTTTGGCCCGACGGCGCGGTCACGTACGCCGCCCACTATCCAGTGGGATATCCGGCGCTCCTCGCCCTCTTCTACTTCGTTTTTGGGGCTTCCCCTGCCGTCGCGATGACGCTCCACGCGCTCCTGGGCGCCGCCAGCGCGTACGGTGGACACCGTCTCGTCGACGGCGACGAGGTCGCGCGATGGAGGCCGCTCGCGGCCGGCATCGCGATCGCGGTGCACCCCGCCCTCGTCCCGTACACGGCCGCGTTCATGACCGAAGGGGTGACGGCCTCGATCCTCGTTGTCGCCGGAGCTCTCGCCAACGCGGCGCGCAAAGCGCAGCGGTCGTCGCCCTGGATCGCCAGTGCCGGCATCGCGATGGGAGCCGCGACGCTCGTGCGGCCGCAGGCGTTGATTCTGGTTCCCATCCTCGGCGCACTCGCGGCGCCTGTGGGCACCGGTACTCGGGCCAGGCTCGCACGGGCCTTCGCCGTCACCGCGGTCGCGCTGGCCTGCATTGGGCCGTGGACGGCCCGAAACTGCGTGCGGATGCATGCGTGTGCGCTGGTCAGCGTCAACGGCGGCTGGAATCTACTCATCGGCGCCCAAACGAGCCGCGGCGGCTGGGAGCCGGTCGGCGTTCCTCCGGAGTGCGCGACGGTATGGGACGAGGCGGCCAAAGACGCTTGCTTCGGTCGCGCGGCGAAGCGTCGTATCGCTTCTCGCCCCGTAGATTGGCTGGCCCGCGTCCCCGCCAAGCTGGCGGTCACGTTCGACTACTTTGGCGCCGCTCCGTGGTATCTGCACGCGAGCAACCCGGAGGCGTTCGGCGAGGGCGCCAAAAGGGCACTCGGCTCGGTCGAGACGATCGTCTGCCGGCTGCTCTTGCTGGTCGCCCTCGTGACCACCGGTCGCTGGCGGGGTCGCCGGCCTGTCGCGCGCAAGGTCGTCGCGCTTGTGGGCGCGGCCGGCGCGGTTACGTTGCACGGCTGGATCGGGTACGTGGCGATCGCCGCGTGCGTCGCCATGGCCGGTCGTCGGGCAGCGGCGGCGGATCCGATGGTTCTTCCGTGGGCCGCCGCGATCATCGGCGCGACCGCGGCGGTGCACTCGGTTTTCTTCGGCGCTGGGCGCTACGGGCTCATCGTCGTCCCGTTCGTTACGATGGTGGCGTTCCTGGGCGATGGACGGAAAAGGCCATCCGAGGCAATGATGGTTTGATGCGGGGCAATTGGCTCGGGCTCTCGGTCGCGCTCCTCATCGGCTGCGGGGGACGGATTGACACCGGCGACGACGGGGGTCCGCCGCCGGTCCCTGGCGTGTCGAGCGACGATGCGGGGGCCGCTGGTGGCAGCGTCCCCAACACCACCCCCAGCCAGGGCAACAGCGGGTTCGACATTTGCCCGCCCGATCCGCCGGAGGTGGGCACCGCGTGTTCGGTTTCGTACGCTTGCGCGTATTCCGTTCCGGCGTCGCCTTCGACGTGCCAGAGGTTTACGTGCGACCCTGCGGGGCACTGGCAGGGTACGTCCGGCAGCTGTTAGAACCCCGGTGCTTTTCGCCGATAGCTTCGGGATCCCGGTGTCGAGCGTGCTCGCCTACGGAAGTAGGCTCCGCGCGCTCGCCGCCGGGCTCGCTCGCTCTCGGCGAAAATCACCGGGGTTCTAGGCGAGAGGACCGAGCGGTTTCGCCATAAAAACGCGAACACCCAGGCTCGAAAGCCCAGGTGTTCGGGTCGACGTCGCTCTGTAAGCCGAGTTTTGTCTCGCGTCCGGGTCACCCCGGGCGCGGAGGCGATCATTCCTCTAGGACGGCGGTCACCCGCCGCCTCAAGCGGCCTACCCGCAGGCTCGAGCGAGCAGCTCTCGATCGCCTGCCTACGCGGCCTTGCTCCCGATGGGGTTTGCCTTGCCGCCCGCGTTACCGCGGACGCGGTGGGCTCTTACCCCGCCGTTTCACCCTTACCGTCGGCGCGTTTGGAGACGCGCGGAAGGCGGTCTCTTTTCTGTGGCACTCTCCTCGGCGTTTCCGCCACCGGGCGTTATCCGGCATCGTGCTCTGTGGAGCTCGGACTTTCCTCCCGTCGCGCCATTCAACAGGACGCAACCGGCGATCGCCCGAGCGGCGTCGACCGCGAGAATGTGCCTCTTGGACGCCGCGGAAGCAAGTCACGCGGCGACGCTTGCCAGGTCACCCGCGCGCGTCTCCAGATGACGGCGGATCTTCTGCTTCGCGCGGGCCTCGAGCTGGCGAGCCCGCTCGCGCGAAACGCCTAGGCGGCGCCCGATCTCCGCGAGCGACAGCTCCTCGGGGCCGTCGGCCATCATCCGGACTTGTACGATGAACCGCTCGCGCGGGTCGAGCTTTTCGACGGCTTCGCGCACACAGTCGCGAATCGCGCTCGAACGTTCGTGGATGATGAATTCCTCCTCTTGGGAGGGCGCCCCACTCGGCAGGGTATCGACCACGGTGGCCGATCCGTCGTCGAAGACTTTTGCGTCGAGCGAAACGTCGCGTGCTTCCAGGCGATGGGCCAAAAGGGCAATCTTTTCGCTCGTCGTTCCGAAGCTCTCGGCCAGCCTCTCGTTGGCTTCGACGAGGTCGCTCGTGGACGCCAGGATCCTCGCCTTCTCGCGTCGCAGACGGAAGAAAACCTTGGAGCGAAGCGGCCCCGCCCCGACCCCCACGATGCTCCACGCGCGGATGACGTGGTCCAGCACGTACGCTCGGATCCAGTGCGCCGCGTACGTCACGAAGCGCGTACCGCGGTCCGGATCGAATTTCTTGAGCGCGATCATCAGCCCGACGTTCCCCTCGGAGATGAGGTCGGCCACGCGGACCCCGTATCGCCGGTAGCTCAGCGCAATCGCCACGACGTAGCGCAAATTTGCCTCGACGAGCTGACGCGCAGCGACGCGATCGTCGTGGTCTCGCACGCGAAGAGCGAGCTCGTACTCCACCTCGCGCGGAAGCGCCTCGATCGCCTGAACCCGCGCGATGTACTGCGAGAGCGTGACGCCTGGGTCCGCCAACGTGCGGGCGGGGGCGGCGCGGGTGCGTTGGTTCGCGGACGCGCTGGAAACGGACATGGCCGAGCTCGCGCCGCCCTACGGGTCGACGCCTCCGACCCAATCCCCGATGCACGGGCCGTGCGCGGTGCGCCGGATGCCGGATGGGAGAGAACCGACAGGGCGCGAGGGACGCCAGGTCAGACGAAAAGCGCGGAGCAGCCTGCTACCAACAGGTGCAGGCGTCCTTCCGGTTCATCCCCATTCACGGGGAGTGTACTCAGGCGCTGAAGCTCGAGCCGCAGCCGCAGGACCCCTTCGAGTTCGGGTTGTTGAACTTGAAGCCGGCCCCGTGAAGTCCCTCGACGTAATCGATCTCGACACCCTCAAGGTACTGAAAGCTCATCGGATCGACGTAGAGCTTGACCCCGTTCGACTCGAACTCTTCGTCCATTTCTCCGAGCTTGTCCTCGAAGTAGAGGTCGTAGCTGAAGCCCGCGCAGCCCCCGCCGACGACGCGAAGACGAAGACCTTGACCGAGAAGGGCTTCGGCCTCCGCAATTTCCTTCACCTTGAGCGCAGCCTTTTCCGTAATCGTGATCATGGGGGGTTCGTCCTTGCTTGGGATCTCGAGGGTTTGCGAGATGCCCTGCGCCTTTGTCCTGGCACTTACTATAGGAGCGCTCCTACCGTTTTGCTACCGCGCGCGCCCTCTCCGCCACGCATCGTGCGCCCGGGACGCGCGGAGCGGTCACGGCTGGGCGATCGGCGCTCGGCGGTGTCACGGCTGGGCCGACGGCCCGCGGCCGCCGATGGCGAGTAGGCCGCCCGAGCGGCAAGCGGCAACGAACGCGCCGCTCTCGAGCGGAGCCAATCCGACGACGGAGGGAGCCGCGCGGTTCGCGCTTCCGACTGGCGGCTCGCATGCCTCGCCGAGGACGTCGACCCCCGTTGCGCTCGCCACGCCGATGGCGCCCTCGGTCGTGGCAAACGCGAACGCCCCGGTCGCGTCGACCAGCGGCGGGGTGTGCGCATGGGCGATCAGGCTTGCGGTCCCCCCGTCGGCGGCGATCGGGGT
>JBAULD010000666.1:0-2117 GCA_049578005.1 Polyangiaceae bacterium | reverse complement strand
AGCGTGCCCAGGCGCGGCCAACGTCCCGCCGATTTCGACCTGCACCGCGCCGACCGACCCGGGCGGCACGCCCGCCGGTCCGGACTGCCTGCCGTAGAAGGCTGGCGCGCCTACTCTCCAGCGTCGGCCAGGCAGTCGACCCCCGCGCCGTTCACCCGCTGGCGGCACATCTGAATCGCGAGATCTTGGACGTCGATTCCGATCCATCGGCGACCGAGACGTTGGGCCACGGCAATTGCCGTCCCGCATCCGCAGAAAGGGTCCAGCACGACGTCGCCTGGATTGCTACTGGCGAGAATGACTCGCTCGAGCAGTGCTTCGGGCTTCTGTGTTGGATAGCCCGTCCGCTCTTTTCCGATGGCTGCGATGACGCCGACCTCCCACGCATCGGACGCCGGCGCACCGCTCGCCGCGAGGTCGTCGAGATCCCAGAAGTCCGACATTTGCGGTCCCCGCGTTTCGACGTCTTCGACGCCAGGTTTGCGATGCCCGGACGAGAAGTCGGCCCGCTGCCTCTTCGTGCCGAAAGTCTTCAGCGTCGAATCCGCCAGTCGCTCGTATCCGTAGAGCGTATTGAACGTGTGCAGTTTCCCGGGGCTCGCGGTGTAGAAGAGAAGGACGTCGTGCATACGTTGAAAGCGGCGCGCCTTCGCGGGCCACCTGCGATACCGCCAGATGACTTCATTGCGGAAACAGGCGGCCCCGAAGACGCTGTCCAAGAGCACTTTGAGATAGTGGCTGGACGTCGGATCGCAGTGCAAATAGAGGCTCGCGCTCGCCTTCATCACGCGGCGCAGCTCTACGAGCCGCGGCGTCATCATGCAGAGGTACGCCATGAGGTCGCTCTCCCCGAGCATGGCTCGGAGAGACCGCAGCGCGACCGCGGGCCTGTCCGAGCCCGCTTGCATTTCGGCGTACGACTCTTCGGCTTCAGGTCCCCACGTCCAGGTGTCTTTGAATGCGTGCGCGCGGGCGCGTCCGTCACCCCGTTCGTCACTGCACGATTGGAAGACGACGTCATAGTCCCGGCCGCTCTGGAACGGCGGATCGAGGTACACGAGGTCGACCGAGGCGTCGCCCAGGCGCCGGCGAAGCACAGCGAGGTTGTCCCCGAGGAAGAGGGCATTCATCGCGCGGCAACGTCGCACGCCGCTCGGGGCCGGCGCAACGTTCTCGACCAGCTCGGGAGAGCGCGCCTGCACGCGGGGGAAATGCGCGCTAAAGGATGAGCCATGTCGAAGCGCGAGACCGTGGTGATCGAAGACCCGTGCGATCACGCCGCCCAGGCGACGATCCACGAAGTGAAGCGGCCCGGAGCGGGATGTGAGGATTGCCTCCGGATAGGGGGTCGTTGGGTGCATCTCCGGGAGTGCCTGTCGTGCGGCCACGTGGCCTGCTGCGATTCATCCCCGAATCGGCACGCGACCAAACATTTCAAGTCGAGCGGCCACCCCATCATGACTTCCCTCGAACCCGGAGAGACCTGGGTCTGGTGCTACGTCGACGAGCTGGCGCTGTCCGAGTAGCCGCCCGCACCGTCACTGGAACGCGGTGCAGACTCCGGGCATGGAAGGGCACGTGTAACACACCGAGTTTTTTCCCAGCACGGCGCAATCGGCGTTCGACTGGCAGGGCAGGGCACACACTTGGCCGATGACCCCGTGGCACAAGCCGTCGGGCCCTTCCGCCAGGTAGATCATGCACGTGAGGGGCGCGACGCAGGGGCTGGTCGCGCCTCCGTCGGGCCCCGCGTCGAGCGCGCAAGAAGGGAGGGCTGAGCGAGACGGACCGCACCCCCCGAGGAGGGCGAGTCCCAACACCACGGCCCCAATCCGCTCGCGCATTCGCAACTCTGCTCCGGCCCACGTGTCGCACACGGCGAGGGTGGGTGTCCACCCGGAAGCGGGCGCAACGTCCGCGAACCGCGGACCGATGGGTGGGGGGCAATGCCGACGCCCATCGAGTCCGAGTCGCGCCGCGTAGATTCCGCCCGGCCGCAGCGGCTTCACTTGGCCGCTCTCTTGGTAATCTCGTTCGTCGCGGCGACCGAGCTGGGTTGTTCCCCCGTCTCCCCCGATGTGGACGAGGACTGCGCACAGACCGCACCCGCGCTGGAC
>JBAULD010000665.1:0-2011 GCA_049578005.1 Polyangiaceae bacterium | reverse complement strand
GAACAGCGTACTCTCGATGACGATGGGGGTCTTCATTCTGGGCTTCTCATCCATCCTGACGGGGCTGAACTTCCTCGTGACGGTGCACACGATGCGGGCGCCGGGCATCACTTGGCAGCGGATGCCGCTCTTCGTCTGGGGGATGTACGCGACCGCGCTGATCCAGGTGCTCGCCACGCCCGTGCTCGCGATCACCTTGCTTCTCCTGTTTTCGGAGCGCTTCTTCGGAATCGGTATCTTCGACCCGAAGCTCGGCGGCGACCCCGTGCTCTTCCAGCACTTCTTCTGGTTCTACTCGCACCCGGCGGTCTACATCATGATCGTCCCCGGAATGGCCATCAACAGCGAGCTTATCTCCACGTTCTCGCGGCGCGCCATCTTCGGACAATTCGCGATCGCAATGAGCTCGGTCGCCCTCGCAATCCTCGGCTTTCTCGTTTGGGGCCACCACCTCTTCGTGGCCGGGATGAGCGAGTTTGCGACGATGGTCTTCTCTGCGCTGACCTTCCTCGTGGCCATCCCGAGCGGCGTCAAAGTCTTCAACTGGACGGCGACCATGTACAAGGGGTCAATCGTCTGGGCATCCCCGATGCTCTATGCGATGGCCTTCATCTTCCTCTTCACCATCGGCGGACTGACGGGACTGTTCCTGGGGACGCTGAGCGTCGACGTCCACTTGACCGACACGTACTTCGTCGTCGCGCACTTCCATTACGTCATGATGGGCGGAACGGTCATCGCATTCCTCGGCGGCCTTCTCTACTGGTGGCCCAAGATGACCGGCAAAATGCACGACGAGACGAAGGCCAAGATCGCCTTCTGGTTCGTGTTCACCGGGTTCAACACCGTCTTCATCCCGCAATTCATCATGGGTTCACGCGGGATGCCGCGGCGCTATTACGATTACCTTCCCCAATTCGAGCCATTCCACAAGACGTCGACGGTTGGCTCGTGGATTCTGGCGACCGGCCTTTTCCTCACCGCTTACACGCTGCTCGAAGCGCTCTGGCGCGGGAAGAAGGCGCCCCGCAACCCGTGGGGATCCGCCGCCTACGAGTGGATGACCGACACGCCGCCTTGCCTGGCCAACTTCCACACGACTCCGGTGTTCACGCGCGGCCCGTACGACTATCACCTCGCGACTCCAGAAGAACTCGCGACGGGTTGGGACGAAGTGGACGCGGAGGCCGCGGCCGCGCACGGCGACAAGACGAAGAAGAACGGCGAAGCGAAGAGATAATCCCCCGCGGGGGCATCAAGCACGCATCCAGCAGAGGAGCTCATGGCGAATGTCAGCGAATCGGCGCACGGCGGAGTGGCCCATGATGGCCACGACGCTCACGCGCACGCTCACCCCGATTTCCTGCAACATCACTTCGACACGCCGGCGCAGCAGTTCGACGCTTCGAAGTTGGGGATGTGGGTATTCATCGCGACCGAGATCCTCATGTTCGGAGGCTTGTTCTGCGCGTACGCGATCTGGCGCGGGCTCGAGCCGGAGGTGTTCGACCAGGCGCACCACTTCTTGAACAAGGTTCTCGGCGCGACGAACACGGTGGTCCTTCTCTTCAGCAGCTTGACGGCCGCCCTCGCGGTGCGGTCCGCCCAGGTCGGAAAGCGGAACGCCACGTCCGTTTACTTGATCATCACGATCGTCTGCGCGTTCGTGTTCCTCATCATCAAATACTTCGAATACAGCCACAAGTTCCACCTCGGGCTACTCCCGGGCCACTGCTTCGGTCATCCTGGGATAAGCGCCGCGATCCAGAACGGCGAAGAAGTGGGCACCTGCCTGCGCATGCAGGGCGACGCATCGCCGGTCATGCCGGAGTGGGTCAAGGCCGTCGACGAGTCGGGGCACGTCCAGCTCCTTTCGCCGCGGGCGAACATGTTCTTCGGCCTCTACTTCGTGATGACCGGCTTGCACGGCATCCACGTTCTGGTCGGGATGAGCATCCTCACTTGGGTCCTCATCAAGAACATCCGGGGCACGTTCTCCGCGCAATACTTC
>JBAULD010000664.1:0-7546 GCA_049578005.1 Polyangiaceae bacterium | reverse complement strand
AGAGAGCGAGGTTTCACGCTCGAAGGCTCGACCATGAGCGTGCAGGGCTTTGGAAACGTGGGCTCGAATACCGCCGTCATCTTGGCCAAGCTGGGCGTGTCGACCGTCGCGGTCGGCGATCACACGGGGTACATGTTCAACCCCGAAGGCTTCAACGCTCACAAGCTGCAAGACTACGTCGAAGCCCACGGCAGCATCGCCGGATATCCGGGGGGCAAGCCGATCACGCGAGAAGAGTTCTTCGCGACCAAAGTGGACATCTTTGCGCCTTGTGCGCTCGAAAACCAAGTCGGCGAGGCGGAGGCGAAGTCGCTCGACGTTCGGCTCGTCGTAGAGGGCGCGAACGGGCCGTGCAATCCGGCGGGGGAGCGAATTCTCCTCGACAAGGGCGTCGATATTTTGCCGGACGTGCTGGCCAACTCGGGCGGGGTAACCGTCAGCTACTACGAGTGGGTCCAGAACAAGCGCTCGGAGAGTTGGTCGGAAGAAGAGGTGGACGCGCGCCTCGAGACGGCGATGAAGCGCGCCTACCGAGAAGTCAGCGAGTGCGCGCGAGGCAAGAAGTGCGATATGCGCATCGCGGCCTACGTGATCGCGCTCCAGCGCATCGAAGCCGTGTACAAAGAGCGGGAGATATTTCCCTAACCAATAAGATTGCTCCTCCGCTGGACGAGCTGTCGATGAGCCCGGCGTTCGCCTATCACGATGAACCGTGACCTCTCGGAGCGAAGAGAACGGGCGACAGCCTGACGAGACGGCCCAGCCCAACGCTGCCCCCCAGCTCGTGGATTTCATTCGACGGGGGCCCGGCAGCGTCGCGCTGTTCGATCGATCGATGCGTTACCTGGCGGTCAGCTCGGCCTGGCCGCTGGCGTTCGCTCGGGGCTCTCCGGATCTCGTCGGTCGCCACCACTACGAAGTTCACCCGGACCTCCCGGAAGCCTGGAAGGTCGCCCATCGCCTCGCGCTCGGCGGCGAAACAGTTCGACCCGACCAGGAAGAGCGGTGGGTGCGAGCCGACGGCGCGGAGCAGTGGCTTCGCTGGACGGTTTTCCCGTGGTGCGGCGACGATGGAGAGATCGGCGGGATCGTCATCTCGGCCGAAGATGTCACTGCGGACCGCGCGCTTCGGTTGTCGGAGGCCAGGCTCTCGGAGATCGTTTCCGTGTCGGCCGATGCGATCATTTCCGTCGATGCCCAGCGTAACGTCACGATGTTCAACCGCGGTGCAGAACGGATCTTCGGCTATGCCGCAACCGAAATGGTCGGTAAACGGATCGACGTCCTCATCCCAGAGCCTCTTCGAGCCGCACACGCGCGACACCTGACCGCATTCGCCGACGGTCCAGACGCCGCGCGCCCGATGCACCAACGAGGCGCCACGATCTTCGCCCTGCGGAAGAACGGCGAGGAGTTTCCGGCGGATGCGGCCATTTCGAAGGTCGAGGTCGAAGGCACGAAGGTCCTGACGGTGATCCTCCGCGACATCACCGATCGGGAACGTGCAGCGCATGAGGAACGGATCACCGCCGAGGCGGGTCGCATTCTGATCTCCGCCGGATACGACGGCAACCGCGTGATGGCGGAAATCGGCAACCTCCTCGTCCGCCAACTTGCGGACTGGTGCATCATCGACCGGCTCGTCGAAGAAGAGGATGGCCGACTGGTGAGAGTCGTACGGTCCCGGCCCGCTCAGGCTCAGGCGTGCGCGTCTATTGCGCGATCCCCTGTCGACCCCGGGCGACCCCGCGGGTTTTGGCGCGAGCTCGGGAGCGGGGTCCGATGGGTTGGCGACGTCGAGCGCGACGGCCTCGAAAGCCTGGTGCGGGAGCCCGAGGATCTTCGGCTGATCGCAGCCCTGGACCCTCGCTCGATCGTTGTCGCGCCCATATCGGGACGCGGCCG
Source organism: Polyangiaceae bacterium (assembly GCA_049578005.1). Classification (GTDB taxonomy): domain Bacteria; phylum Myxococcota_A; class Polyangia; order Polyangiales; family Polyangiaceae; genus Palsa-1150. The sequence continues at coordinate 5,641 of JBAULD010000664.1, read as the reverse complement.
CGTCGGGGGCACCATTGCAATAGGCACTTCAGGAGCCTCGCGACCGTTTGACGCCACGGACGCAAAGCTTCTCGAACGACTCGCCGGCATAATCGCCCTGACCGACGAGAACATTCGGCTTCACCGGGCACTGGAGGCAGCCGTGTTGGCTCGCGACGAGGTCCTTGGGATCGTCGCTCACGATCTGAGAAACCCGCTCAACTCGATCCTCTTGCACGCGCAGACGTTGCGGCGCCGTGGCCAAGAGCCCGACAGGCGGGACCAAACGGCGCTCAGCCATATTCGCGTCGCTTCCTTGCGCATGAACCGGCTCATTCAAGATCTCCTTGATACGGCCCGACTGGAGGGTGGGCAGCGGCTGACCGTCGAGAGGCAGGCCGTGTCACCGGCCAGCCTGGTGGCCGCCGTCGTGGAGGAGCAAAAGGATTGGCTCGCCGCTGCAAAGCGCGTGGTGAACGTCGATGTCGAGCCCGATCTGCCGGACGTATTCGCGGACAATAACCGGCTCCATCAAGCGTTCGACAACCTCCTCGGCAACGCGGCCAAGTTCTCGCTTTCGAACACGACGATCACCGTGGGCGCCTCTTTCGAAAATGGCGAGGTCGTCTTTCGCGTGCACAACGAAGGCGTCATCGCTGCGGACGCGCTTCCCCATGTCTTTGAGCGCTTCTGGAAGGCTAGCGGGGCCGATCTCCGGGGTGCCGGGCTCGGATTGTCGATCGTCAAGCAAATCATCGACGCGCACGACGGACGAATCTGGGTCGACAGCAGCTCGACGCATGGGACGACCTTTCACTTCACGGTTCCCCTCGCGAACCATCGTAGGACGTAGGGTTCTACGCGCGTCCACCACCGCCTCGCGCGCCGCTAGAGCGCTCCGCCCCAGCTGATGCCATAGATGGGCGTTGCGCCGCCGCGCGTCGGGCTGGTTCCGATGATGCCGGCGGAGGGCGTTCCCGGAATTCGGGCGGGGCGGGCGACGGGCTGCGTGTCCCGCGTCAGCCACCACGCCACGGCGCCGCCGACGACGCTGCCGGCGAGGGTCGCGGAAATCGAACCGCGCGTGTTCGATTCGGTCGGTTGCTTCAAATTCTGGAAAAGGAGCGGGCTCGCCGCCGCCGAACCGAGAAGGGCACCTCCTCCGACGCCGAGGTCGATGAGGAGCATCCGCGAAGGCGACACCGTGACCTGCGTGGCCAGGGTCCCGGCGGCGAGGAGGCCGACGGCAGTGCCGACGCCAAAGCCCATGGACGGCGGCACGACCGTCGTTCCCCGGTACAAGAACTCGGTCGCTCCGCCGAGCAGAAGACCCAGGGCCGCACCCGAGTGTGTGAGCGCTGCGTCGCCGTCGTCCATCTGGCTGAGGGTCACGCCCAGCGTCGCTAGTCCTATCCCCGTGACCCCGCCTGCGACCCCCCAGGTGTATCGATCGTTCACGGGGTGCACGTGCCCGCCTGCGGCGATCAAGAGCCCGGAGGCGGCTGACCACCAGCCGCCTGCAGCCAAGAACCAGGCGTCCCCCGAGGTGACGTCCCACTCGTCGGCGACGAGCAAGGCGCTGCCGATGCCGATGCCCGTGCCGACCACGAGCAGCGGGTAGAGAACGCGCGGGTCGTCCGATTGGCTCACGGCGCGCTGCATGCCGAAAGCCGTGAAGGCTCCGAACAAGGCGGCGTTGACCGCCAAGACGGCCCGCCCCTCGGAGTGAAGGGGACTCATGATGCCCTCGGAGGTTCCCCGCGCCGCGTGCTCGCGCTCTTGCTCGACCGCGGCCGCTGCCGCCGCCTGCGGGGAAAGCAGCTCGCGCAGCATGACCAGTCCGCGTACGTAGACCGAATCGCCGCTCACGGTCTCGATCCGCACCCGAAGCTCACGGCCCTTCGGCGGCGCAGCGACGATACGGACCATATAGGCGCCGCCTCCGGCGCCTTCGATGCGGGGGCTGATCACCCACGTCCCGCCCTCTTGCGCTCCGATTCCCGTGGTTTGCGCCCGCCGCAGCAGGTCCGCGTCGCGCGTACGATCGGGCGGAGGTCCTGGATCGCCGACGTCGAGCGTGAACCCGAGGTCCTGCACCGCGTCGCGCAGTGTCGCGTCGAGCTCCTGAGCGCGCTCGAGGAGTCCCTTGTCGGCCGCTTGGGGCCTGTGCAGCGGAGCCCCTGCCGGCGCGTCCCCCGCGGGAGTGAGGGTCGGCCAGACCACCACCGGTGCCTTGAGCTCCGCTCGCGCGGGCCAGCACCAAAGAAGCAGCGTCACGAGCGCGAGCGCCGAGAGATAGCCTTGCCGTTCCATCTCCTCCTCAAGGTTTTCGCGCGCGCCGGTCGGGGCCGGGGGGCGTCAGAACATCACGATGCCCATCACGTAGAGGTCCACGACCGTGGTGTCGTCGACCGAGAAGCGTCGACCCGGCAGGTCGATGACGTCGCGGTGATCCGGATTGGGCGCTCCTGCGACGACCGATTGCCCATTCAGTGTACCCCGGCACGGGCCTGCCTGCGCGGGGTCGGTGATGCTCGAGTTGCACGAGTCGGCGGCCGTGACGAGATGCGGCTGTGCGTAGGTGACGGCGCTCCCGAGCGTGAACTTCACGTACTCGCCGGCTTGCCAGGTCGCTGCGGCGGAAACGGTGAAACTGCCGTACGCCTGCTCCTCGGTCACGCCCGTGAAGTAGACTCGTTCCGAAGCGGGATCGGCGACGCTCGGCGGTCCCGCGCCGGGGTTGGCCACGTACCCGGCCGGATTGGGCGTCCGCAGCGACGGCGCCTGCGAAGAGCCGAGCGCGTCGAAGAGCTCCGAATAGTCGCGTCCCGGAGAATGATACGTGCCCTTGAAATGGAAGTCGGCGCTCATGCGCTGAAACTGTTCGCGGCGCTCGTAGGGAACGACTTCCAGTCCGAGCGCGACGCTGCCCAGGAGCGGGGGTGAACGCTCGATGTTTTGCGTCGGATTCCACTTCCCAAGATCGCTGTTGCCGTTGGGGAAGTCCGCCTGTGCCCAGAAGCCCGTGTACGGCTCGACGTAGCCGAAGCGGCGCGACCACACGCTCTTGACGATGATGGACTCGACACCGCGGCTGATTCCGGCGTCGCGGTTCTGGCCGGTGACCGGATCGGGGCACGTGGCGACGCCGGGCGGCGGGTTCGCATTGCAGGCGTGCAGAGGCGCGCCGAGCGCGAAGCGGCCTTCCACCCCGACCACCCACGTGACCTTCGCGGGGTCGCGCCGCTGGTTGTAGATGCCCCAATCGAGTCCGGCGGCGAGGTAGTCGACGCCGCTGCGTCGCGGGCTGCTGAAAGGCACCGTAAAAATCGGCGCGCCAGTCGGATCTTGGAGCAATTGCCCGTCGACAGCTTGCGACCCGTTGAGATCGCCCAGACTCTGCGACCAATTGAGGATCACCGGCAGCCGCAAGACGAGCGCGAGATCCCGGTAGAGCCCGACGTCGGCGCCCACGAGGAGCGTCGAGACGGTGGACGAATAGCTCGCGATGTTCTCGGTCGCGGGAATGAATCCGCCGGTCGCGAGCCCGGGCTGAGCAATCTGCGTTTCGCGGCGGATATTCGCGTGCTTCCAAGACTGCGAAAAACCGATGAGAAGATTCAGGTCGAACGGGTCGCCGTCGTCGAACGCGTCGACCACGCTCGTGATCTCGGCGGTCTCGCTCATCAAACGCGGCTCGCGTGCCGAGATCGGCTCATCCGCGCGAACGAGGCGTGCCACCCCCAACCACGCCAGCAGCAGCAATCCGGCGATCCGCGCCCGACCGGTCGAACGCATCTTGGAGGCCGTCCACGCTATCGACCTCTCGCAAAGAGTGTCAACCAGGGTCAAGGGACGGGCAGGGTGCGCCAGAGCGCATCGGCCTCTTTCAGCGATTCCGAGAGAGCCTCCTTGCCCGCGCGGTCGAACAGCGAATCGACCCGTATGGCAGCGACCGCGCACGCAGCCCGCGCCAGCCGCCTCGCCGTCACCTGCGCTGCGGCTGTCTTTCCGCTGGCGTCCGCGCCGACCAAGGCGCCGGCCAACTCGTGTGCGGTGCGCCCGGCGGTCCGGCATGCCTCGATCGCCGCGCGTGCACCTTCGGGCGGCGGTCGTCGAGCTGGTCGGATCAGCGTCGCGGAGGTCCGTGACACGCGAAGCCAGCCCTCGTCCGACGCGGCTGACGCTCCGCCCCCGTCGGGGCCCCGAACCGACGCGTCTTGCGCAGGCCAGACGAAGGCGGTCGCCGACGGGACCTCGACCTCTACGGTGTTGGAGCCCGCCGGCGCGTCGATGGTCACCCTGCCCGCGCCGAAGCGCACGACGCCGAGCGGCGTCACCACCCACTGCTCGGCCCCGGGCATTTCGCCGGCGCCTGCCGTGCTCTCGAACGTGCCGCTCGTGACCCAGGATTCCTCGGTCCGGCCGACGCACGGCTGAACGTGACCCAGCCCGCGAAAGGTGGTCTCGCGGGACGTGCGCGGGTCCTTGGCCACAAGGCGAGCGTCCGGCGAGAGCCATATCCAGTGTCCAGGCTCCAGTTCGTCCTGAAGGGACACGACTACTCCGCCGTCGTCGGTCTGGAGCCGAACCTCGCCGTCGGCCGCGATGGCCCGGCAAGGCATCGTCGTCCTGCGTGCCTGCGACGCCGTCGGCGGGACGTCATCGGCGGCAGACGAGGCAATCGCTTGCGCCGTGACGTTCCGCTTCGGTAGCGCACGGTCGGGCGCACACGAGCCGCATCCCGCGGCGGTCGCGCATAGGGCAAGGCCGACGACTCTCGTGATTCGTTCCATCGCTTCTTTGGACCGCTCTAACTGGAGCCTTCTTTGGCCTGCGTCGCCTGCGGGTGAACCGGCGACTGAACGGGCTGCTCGTCGACGTCGACCGGAAAGATGTCCGACGTGACGTCTTCCGCCGCGAGTTCCCGCTTGGCGTCGTGGAGCTCGCTCGACGTTTGATCGAGTCGATCGGCGAAGACGCCTAGAAACTGCCAGAGCATCTTTACCGCGATTTCGTGCTCCTTGCGCAGAATCTCGAAAAAGTCGCCGCGCCGAATGGCGATGAGCTCCGCGGGGCCCACCGCCGTCACGGTGGCGGAGCGCGGGACGCTCCGGATGAGCGCCATTTCGCCGACGTGCTCGCCCGGTCCGAGGTGCGTCAGGGCTTGTCCGCCGCGCGACACGAGCACCTTGCCCTCGAGGACGATGAAGAGCTCGTCCCCCTTGTCGCCCTCGCGAATGACGACGTCTCCGTCCTTGTGTTCGCGCACCTCGACCGCTTGCATCACGCGCAGGAGTTCGCGTTCGGTGAGACGCGCGAAGAGCGGCATGTTCGCGAGCACGTCTCGCTTGAGCGCGAGGCGTCGCGCGCGCGCGGCGTCCACCGCGCCTTCTTCACCGATCTTGACGACGATGGTCGTGACGTTGTCCTTGCCTCCGCGGTCGGTGGCGAGGGCGATGAGCGCTTTCGCGCTCGCTTCGCCTTCGAGCGCGAGCGGGGCTCGGAGCTCCTCCGGTGATTCCAGATACCCGTGCAGCCCGTCGCTCGCGAGCACGAGCACGTCGCCGGCCGTGAGCTCGATGACGAGGGTGTCGACTTCGACTCGCTCGTAGACGCCGACCGCGCGCGTGATCGCGTTTTCTGCTGAACCTTCTCGATC
>JBAULD010000663.1:0-6566 GCA_049578005.1 Polyangiaceae bacterium | reverse complement strand
GTCCCCCCCCGACGACCGGGGCAACGAGCGAAAAGGAGTGGCGTGGGCTACGTGGAGCCTGGTCGGGGCGGGAGTGGCGATCGCCGCCGGAGTGGTCATCCTCGCATCTGGAGCGTTGCGACCGGTGCCGGCCGAAACCCATTTCGTGAGCGGCGGCATCAAACGCCAGTAGTCTCCCCCGCGCGAGTCCACGAATTGCGGATCGCGGGTGGGCTGCTTAGGCTAAAGCCATGGCGCAAGCACCGCGACTCGACTTCGAAGGCTTCGTCGCACGCAGGAAGACCGAGCGTGCGGGTGGCGGAACAGCGACTACCGGGCACGAGTACACGTATACGTTCGACCGGCAATCGCGCATCGCCTTCGAGAACACCCGACCGGTGGCGCTCGCGGTCGAGGCGAGTGTGCGGCTCTTCAAGCAGCTCGGGAAACATCAACTCCTCGGCCACGCGGTCAAGGTGAGCGACAGACAGTTCCCGCGCATCTACCGGATCACGAAGACCGCGTGCGACGCGCTGCAAATCACGATGCCCCAGGTCTTCGTCGTCAACAGTCCGACCTTCAACGCGGGGACACTCGGGACCAACGAAGACTCGTTCATCATGGTCCACTCGGCGCTGGTCGATCATTACTCCGACGAGGAGCTGCTGACGGTCATCGGCCACGAGTGCGGCCACATCCACAATTCGCACGTCGCCTACCTCACGGCGATGCACTATCTCACCTACATGGCGGGAATGTTCCTGCCGTGGATTCTGCAGCCGGCGCTCGTTGCGCTTCGTACCTGGTCGCGACGCGCCGAGATCACCTGCGATCGCGCCGGCATGCTCGTCGCGAAGGATCACCACGCGGCAGAGCGCGCAATCACCAAACTGGCGGTCGGCTCACGCAAACTCTACGAAGAGTTCAACGTCGACGCGTTCCTCGAACAGCACGAAGAGGGAAGCCAGGGCATCGGCAAGTACATGGAGGTCTTCGCGACCCATCCGTGGTTGCCCAAGCGCGTCCTCGCGATGCGCGTCTTCGCCGAGAGCCAGCTCTATCACAAAGCCATCGGTCAACCTCCCACCGGACCGACGATGAGCGAGGTCGACGACCGGGTCGCGGCACTCCTGAAGGGAGAGGCGTGATGAGCACCGAGCTCGAGAAGCCGCTCCTCGATACATTCTTCGAGAAGCGAGACGAAGTCGTCCGGGCTCTCGAGAGCCTCAGCAAGGTCGCGGGCGAGCTTGGGACCAAGAGCCTGCGCGAACGAATCGACCGAGGCCTCGTCCGCAAGCTCGAGGAGGACCGGTTCCACCTGGTCGTCGTCGGCGAGTTCAACCACGGCAAGACGACCTTCGTGAACGCTCTCTTGGGCGAGCAAGCGCTACCGGTCGGCGTGACGCCGACCACCGCCGCCATTCATCACATCCGTTGGGCCGAGCATCGCGAAGCCCTGGTCGTGTCCGCCGGCGGCGAGAGGCGCGCGATTCCGTTCGACGAAGCCAAGCGCTTCGCGGTGGGGGGCGGCGCGAGCGCCGATAACGTCGACTACCTCGAGATAGGCTATCCCGCGCCGCTCCTCAAGGAGCGGATCCTGCTTGTCGATACGCCGGGCGTGAATGATCTCTCTCTCCAACGCGCCGACATCACGTACAGCTACATCCCGCGAGCGGACGCCGTCCTCTTTCTCCTCGACGCCGGGCAGATCCTCAAAGAGAGCGAGCGAGTTTTCTTGAACGACAAGCTCCTCAAGGCGTCGCGCGACAAGATCGTGTTCGTGATCACCAAATGGGACCTGCTCTCGCCCGACGAGCAGCGTGAGGCACTGGCGTACGCGAAGAACCATCTTTCGACGCTGGTCAAGGAGCCTGTGGTCTTTCCAATCAGCGCCGAGAAAGCGCTCGCCGGCGACCGTGCGGCGAGCGGCATCGACGACCTCGTGAGCCACTTGACGCGCTTTCTTGCAGAAGAGCGCGGCCGCATCTTGCTCGACAACGCACTCGGCGAGGGCCTCGGCGTCGCGCAGCTCTTGTCGAAGGGAGTCGACGCCAGGCGCCGGAGCGTTCTCATGAAGACCGAGGAGATCGATCGTCGAATCGCGGCGCTCGAGAAGGATCTCACCGGGCGAGCCGGGACGATCGAACAGCGGCGCATGCAGATTCGCGAGGACATCTCCGCCATCAAGACGGGCGCGCGTAAAGACCTCGACCGCTTCGTGGACGACGTGAGCCGCCAGTTGCCGAACGTCATCGAGTCGGCAAAGCCTCAGGATCTCAAACAATACCTACCCTCTTTCCTCGAAGACTCGTTCAAGCAGTGGGCGGAAGAGGAAACGAAAGAAATTGCCGCGCAGCTCGAGGTATGTGCGGAGAAAACCGTGGCGCTCGTGCGCGACGACGCGCGCGACAGCGCTCGTCGCGTCGCCACGGCCCTCGGTAGCGACCTGCGCAGGCTCGACGTGCAGGTAGACACGATCCGGTACGACGTGGGCGTTGTGGCGCTGATGTTCGGCGGAGTCGCGCTGATGGCTGTCAACTTGATGGCGGGGGGACTGCTGGCGGTGGCCGGGCCGGCGATTTTCGCGATGTTCGCGCGAGGGAAGATCCACGAGGAGCTGAAGAAGCGAGCAAACGAGCTCGCTCCCGAGGTGCTCCGCGAAACCGCGAACAAAGTGCGGCCCAAACTGGACGAGCTGATCGAGCAGTTCGCGCAGAAGCTCGACGCCTGGGTCGTTGCCGCTGGGGAAGAGCTGCATCGGGAAGTGGTGGAGGTGCTCCAGGCGACGAAGGAGTCACGCGCTTCCGGCCAGGGCGACGAAGCAGCGGCCTCGGCTTCCGTCGAGGCGCAGGCGGGAGAGCTCGCCGCGGTGACCGCGCAGCTCGAAACACTCCGCGCAGACCTATGGCCCCCGCCCGACCGCGTGCGAGTGGCCGACGCGGTCGCCTGAGCGGCGGTGGCCGTCGGCACTGACTTTCGATCCGCTGATTGAAGGAAACCACGCAACCAGTTCCGGCGTGAATTCGATTGGGGGGCATGACCCAGCCAATCGGTCCTTACCGTTTGCAATCCTCCGCCGCGGAGCCGCATGAAGCCGACGGCGCGACCGCCACCACCCATGCCGGCCAGCCGAGCAGCCTCGCACAGCGAGCGCTCAGCTACATTCACGCCGACGCGTTCTTCGCGTCCGTCGGTGTGAAACCGCAACCCGACTGCGCGTTCGACGAAGGCCACGACTACGAGCGCTGCGGCGACGACGCGCCAATCGTCGGTCCCGTTCTCTATATGCAGCAAACGAGCGACGCCCAGGCGATCGCGGCGGGCGACGTGCACCAGAGCCTGGCCGGCGATTGCGCCCTCATGGCGACCCTCGCCGCGCTTGCGAGCAGTCCGACGGGCCGGGCCTTGGTGGAGAACGCGATCAAGGAAAACAAGAACTCGCAGGGCGACGTAGTCTCCTACACGGTCACGATGCACGAGCCCAAGTCCCACTACTGGGGTCTCGCCGCGAAGACCTTCTCCGAGGTCAAAGTCACCGTGCAATCATCCTTCGTGCTCGGCCACGCCCTTCCGCGCGGCACGGTGGGTTTCGACCAGAAAGAGGGACCCCACGAAGTCTGGCCGCTCGTGCTCGAACAGGCATATGCGGCGGTCCGCGGCGGCTACAACCAGACGTCCCGCGGCGATGCGCCATTCCGCGCGATGGAGGCACTCACGGGAAAACCGGCCGATCAGCACAGGGTCGGCTGGCTCGGCTACAGCGCCGAGCAGATCGCGGCGGACTGTGCCGCGGGCAAGCTCGTCGTACTCGATACGAAGAAAAGCGTGAACAAAGCATACCAGCTCGTCGACGGCCACGCGTATCAAGTCGTGGGGACCGAAGTGCGCAACGGCAAACGCTGCTTCACGCTGAACAATCCTTGGAACGAGCAACAGCCCGACCCCATTCCGTGCGACGAACTGACGAAATGGTTCGCGGCCGTCGACGTCGGATCCGTCCAATGAGTCCCATGAAGAATGCAGCCGCCGGATTCGGTCTCTTCCTCGCAGCCGCCAGCGCGGGTTGCAAAGAACCTCCACCCCCTTACCGCGACGATTGCTCCAAGAAAAAGTGCGGCGTGTTGGCCGCGCGGCCGGCAGGGGAATTCCCCGATGTCTTCAAAGGCGGGTCGATCGAAATTCGCGACTTTCGTCCGTTCTGTCGACTCGACGTCTCCTGGTCCGTCTTCTCGGGGCCAACTCCTCATTTTCATGCGATGCTCGACGCGCTGGAGGGAGAGCTGCTCCCGATGCCGGGCGGGTTCGTGAAGATCAACGCATGCCGTGGGCTGGAGATGCCTGCACCCACGTCGAGGCCTTACGCCGTCCTCATCCTCGATCCCGACAGTGGGGACCTGCCGCCCCTCCAGGCCAACGACGTATTCATCCCGCTGGACGGCGACGCGGCCTTCGACGAGACATTCTTCGCATCGGCCAGGGTGGCCTCGGCTCCCGATGGGGGTCCAGTGTCGGTGAGCATCGTCTCGCGCTCCCGGTCCTCCCGCAGGGACGAGGGCATTTACGGTAGCCTGCACGAGGGCGACTCGTTCGTCTGGGGACCTACCATGGCGCGCATCGTGCGGATCGTGCCGTTGCGCGCCCATAACGGCCAGCCTGCGGGTTGGGTCGAAGTGCAGTTGTCGCCGAAAAGCGCGGCCGCTCAGAACTGACACGCCGCAGGCAGCTTCACGCTCTTGAGGATCTGCCGAATCTGCGCGAACTCGGGCGCAGTCCCCTGCGGTCCGACCTGCTTTGCGAACACGTCGCACTGTGCGGCCGCCGCGTTGATCTGAAACGCCTCCGGCGACGATCCAAGCTGCTTCGCCTGGGCGCGCATCGCAGCGCAGCAGGCCTCGATTTTCGCGGTGTTCGCCGGGACCGCCGGGCCAACCCACTTCTTCGGCGCCGCTGCCTCCGCGGCGGCGTCTCCGGCATCCGATAGGTCCGTGAGGGGTGCGAGCTCCGTCACGGTCGGTGCGCTCGGAGGCGGGGGGGCCTCCGCGTCCTCGATCGCGACGGGCTGCTTCTTCGGGCAGCCCGCCACGAACGCCGACAAAGCGAGCGCGAGGCCGATCGTCAGGAGCGGTCGGGGGTCGGCATTGCGATTCATCGACCGCGCAGCCTACAGGATTTCACCAAGCCGCGTAGCACCTGGCTCGACCGCAATCGGAGTCAGTGGGTCCGAGCGTACTCGATTCCCTCGTTGACCTGAGAAATGGCCGAGTCGACGAGCTGGATGGCGCGCTCACGGTGGCCGCCCTTGTTGGGCTCGGCCCGCTCGAGGGACGTCCGTGCCTGGAGCAAATGCTCGCGCGCGGCAACCATGTAGGGTTGGTCCGCGGCCGCGGGTCGTTCGGCCACTTGGGCTGCTCCGCACGCGACGATGATGGCCAACACCGAAGACGACGCGATAGCGATTGCTTTCCACACGTTCATGCAAGCCTCCTACCTGTTGCGGGACGCAGGGCCGCCCGGCATTGTGTTTGTGCGCAGGGCCCCTCCATAAGTTCTACGGCCGGACCGACGACGCTGCTTAGGTAGGCCGACGCAAAGAAGTGCGTACGTGTGGCGGCGCGACCTCGGTCCGCTAACGCTGTGTGGTCCTGAATCAACGCCTCGGCGGCGATACCTCGGCGCTGTCGGCTTTCGGCTTGGCGCTCAACCCGATGCGCTTGCGTACGAGATCCACGTCGAGGACTCGAACGTGAATCCGATCGCCCACTCTCACGATCTCGTGCGGATCTCGGACGAAACGGTCGGCAAGCTGGGAGACGTGGACGAGGCCGTCCTGGTGAACGCCCACGTCGACGAATGCCCCGAACGCCGTGACGTTCGTCACCACCCCCTCGAGCTCCATTCCCGATGTGAGATCTTCAATCTTGCGTACGTCGTCCCGAAACGCGGGCGGTTCGAACGACTCGCGGGGATCGCGACCGGGCTTGACGAGTTCTGCCCGGATATCGTCGAGCGTCGGAAGGCCGACTTCGTCGGAGACGTACTTCGACCACGGCACTCTCGCGACGGACTCGGTGTGGCCGATGAGCTCCGCGAGCTTCAAATTCGCATCCGCAGCGATCCGCTCCACGAGCTCGTATCGCTCCGGGTGAACAGCGCTGGCGTCGAGTGGGTTCGCCCCGCCGCGGATTCGGACGAAGCCGGCACATTGTTCGAAGGCTTTGCGACCGAGGCCCTGCACGTCGAGCAACTGCCTTCGTGTCCGGAACGCGCCTCGCTCTTCCCGGTGAGCGACGATTCGTTTCGCGATGGTCTTTCCCAGCCCGGCGACATGCGACAGGAGCGGAGCGCTCGCGGTGTTGAGCTCCACGCCGACCGCGTTGACGCAGCTCTCGACCACTTCGTCGAGCTTTCGCTGGAGCGTTGGCTGGTGCACGTCGTGCTGATACTGCCCGACTCCGATCGCCTTCGGGTCGATCTTCACGAGCTCTGCGAGAGGATCCTGGAGACGCCTCGCGATGGAAATGGCTCCGCGCACCGTCAGATCGAGGTCGGGATACTCCTCGCGCGCCACGTCGCTCGCGGAGTAAACG
>JBAULD010000662.1:0-1867 GCA_049578005.1 Polyangiaceae bacterium | reverse complement strand
CCGTCGGGAGTTTTCGGCGGCTCGGGTCTCGAGATATTCAGAACCGTGTTGCAAGCGCCCGCGTCGCCTTCTCCGGTGATCCATCCAACCATGCAAGTGTCGAGCGGGTCACCCTCGCTGACGAGCTGACCGCCCTTGTGCTGCTCTATCCCTCGCGACTTGCGTACCATCGTCAGGGCATCAGGCCCCGCCTGGTGCAACACGACGGCCGACATCGCTTCAGGCTCCAGCCCGACGATCGAAGCGTAGGTCGCGTCGTACTCCGCGTCGCTCGTCTCTTGGGTCAGCGGATCGTAGGTCGGGTCCAAACGAAGCCCGTATCGCCCATAGAGGCGCATGTTTCGCCCAACTTGGCCGTGGCAATCCAGCGTCCCGCAATTGAGCTGCATCGCGTCGGCTACCGGTGGGAAAGCAGCTCGCGATGGAGCTGATAGCTGCTGGACGGCATCCGTGTTGGATAGATCGCCGCCGCACGCCATCATCGCCAAACCCACTGCGAGGACGTGCGCTAGACGCCTTCGCGAGTGGACTTGGATCGGATGCGTCGGATGCCGCTGGCTCATTGGCACTGCCCGGGGGGTGCGCTTTGGGCGGTCGGGTCGTCGATGAGATAGACCGGGCCGGGCGACGAGGGACCGACGGTACCCGTGTGGCAGCCGGCGCAGGATCCTTCGCGGTGCGCGGGCGAGTCCATGTCTCTTTGGATTCGCCCGGCGCGCAACGAGACCCAAATTGGGTACGCGGGCGTGTACTGGTCCGGGGTTGCGAAGAAGTTGCCCGCGCAGTTCGTGGTCGCGGTGAACTCCGTCCCGGCTGCATCGATGATGATGACAGTGACGTTGGCAACCGGCTTCTGACCGCTGATCGTCGTGAAGACTGTACCTGCGGAGCTGAAAGGCGTCGCCGCACCGCCCGGCTGATGACAGAGCAGACAAGGCTGGCCGGAACGATGAAGGGGCCCCTCGGGGACGTTGGGGTCTTCCGGCCCCAGCGCCGCGATGGCACTGTCCCGGACTGGGTCGCCGCAGGACGCCATCGGAAAGGCAAGCGCGTATCCTAAGCATGTGGGGGCGAATCGAAGCGCGCTCACTCCTCTTCGGTAGCATGAGACGCGGACACCGGTCACCGCCGCCGCCGCCCCGTAGGCCAACTTCGCGACACTGTGACCCCTTTTGGTGCTACGCACGGAATGATGCGTCGAACGCTGGCGCGCACGAAGCACGACAGAATCCTAGCGCGGCTGGGGACTGCGGGCCTTTTGGCAGCTTGCCGCTGTTCTCTCTTCCTGAATGTGAACGGTCTCGACGAGGGCGGCTCCGGCGAGGCTGGGATCGACGCAACGAGCGACACCGGAGGGTCCCCCATGCTGGGGGACGACGGGGCGACCGTCGAAGGGGCTGAAGATGCGTCGCCCGATGTTTCGGGCGATGATGGCCCGGTACCCGACGAAGCGGGGGACGACGGAACGGTCGACGGATCGGCCCAGAGTGCCGAGACAGGCGCGTTCGACGGGCCGACGGATGCCGGTCCGAGCGGGGTGGCTCCCGACGCGCCGAACTCTCAGGCAGACGCGCAGGTGGATGGCCCGGTCGACGCTGGACCGCCGGACGCACCAGCGCGTGGAGGCGGCGAAGCAGGAGCACCGGACGCGACGCCGGACAGCGCGGACTTCACGGTGATCGGGCTCGTTGCGTACTACCCGTTCGACGAAACGGGAGGCACGATGTCGGCCGACGCGTCCGGCAACGGTCATACGGCCACGATGCAAGGCGCTACGTTTTCCCCGGGTATCGAAGGCAACGCCGCGACGATGAGCGGCTCGATGCAATATGTGATTTTGCCGCCCGGAATCGTGAGCGGTCTGACG
>JBAULD010000661.1:0-3807 GCA_049578005.1 Polyangiaceae bacterium | reverse complement strand
GTTGCATCGGCCGTTCGACCCAGTCGTGCAGTCTTGGTCAGCGCCGCAATTACCGCCCGAGTAGATGCCGAACGGGCTACCAAGACACGGCGACTCAGCGCAGGATCGGCCCGGAGGACGCGCCTGCGTGCACACCGACGCGCTCGCGCGGTGACGACTCGGAATCTTGGAGACGCTCGGGAGAGTGTGCCCGTCGCCGTCGTCCGGCGCGTCGACGGATTCGACGACCCGGGCGTCGCCCTCATCTCCAGCATCGGCCTCGTCCAAGGTGTCAGCTCCACCCCCGGAATCGGAAGTCCCGACATCGGCGGATTCGATGCCCCCGGCGTCGCGCCCATCTCCAGCGTTGGCCTCGTCCGGGGCGTCGGCTCCAGCTGCGGAATCGGAAGTTCCTCCATGTGCTGCGCCGAGCTGCCCGTTGCACGCCCAGGCCACGCAAAAGGCGAGGGGGGGAACGACGATCGTCACCCAAAGCATACGGGGCCTATTCATGGCGATAGTCTCTGCAACCGCTGCACCCCCCGCAAGCCACGGATATTGCTCCAACGTTGTGTGCCGGGTTGGGCCGCACCATGGTGATCGAAGCCGCATCTCGCCACACGACATTGTGTCCGTGTCTGTGGGCGATCGCCGAGTTGCTCGACTGAATTTGCCACGCCGGGACCGTAGCGTGCAGTAGCTTGGAAGGCGCGGCCTAGCGCAGTCTTGTCGCGGCGCTCGACCGCCTGCCATGCCGTTTCGCAGCCGACTTTCGCTCCGTACCTTGCGGCCGGCAGAGCGCGGACACCATCCACCCGGCCGGTGCCGCCAAGATCGCTGCCGCCTCCGTCCTTGGCGCCCAGACGGCTTCAGCGGCCCCGCCAAGCTTGTAGCCCGACGGTCGCGCACGGCGCGCCGAACGGTACGACCACGGCCCAGAGCATCGTCACCCGCTGGAGCCGCAAACGGCCTCTCGGCCAGGGGGGCGGGCGACGGCGATGTCCGCAACGTTGTTGCGCGCCGCGGTGTTGATCACCACGACCCCTTGGGGCGGCGGTCGCAGGTGTTGACGAGGTGGATCCAGTCGTAGGCATCGTCGAGGTTGATGAGCACCGCCTCGACCTGCTCCCGGTGGGCCTTCCATACGTTCGGGTTCGACGTGTCGCACTCGACGAGGACCGCGTTGCTCCTTTGCTCGATCAGGTAGTCCAGCATCGCCCGCGTCATCATCGACTTGCCCACGCCGCCCTTGCTTCCGCCGACCCAGTAGAGCCCCGCGCCATTGCCCTCGGTCATCGCCCAAACTTCCTTCGTGCCATTGCCGCTATCTCCTTTGCCGTCTCCCAAACGCCGGCGTCTCAGATGTCGCGGGTGTCCTCCTTCGGCACGAAGGCTGACCGCTGTATGGCCGCCTCATCATCGGGTCGGGTTCTCTCCATCGTCCCTTTTGGGTCGCGGGCGTCGCCGAAGCAGTCGACGTCGGCGTCACCCTGGGTGCCGTCTTCGTATCGACTCGGGCTGGGTGTTTTGCACCGGCCGAGGCGCCACCGGCCACCACCCCTGCCTTCGCTTCCGTCGTCGGAGTTATCGCCGCCGCTCCGGTCGCGGGTCGGTGAGCTTTGGGCTTGGCCGGGGGCACATCCAGCCGGCCGAGGGCGTCGACCCTCCGGGCGCTTACGCCGTCGTGTCGGACGGGGAGCGCTTCGTGGTCCAGCGATCGCCCCCTGCGCTGCGCGCCTTGCAGGGTCAGGCCGTTGCGGTCGCGCGTGACTCCAAGGGACGGCTCGTCGCCGGACCGGCTCCGGACAAGGACATCGGCCGGTGAGTGCAATCTCGGGCGCTCCGACGGGCAAGAACGTCCTCTTTGCTTGTCGGATCCGCGGTACCATCGCCCTCCGCTCGCTGGGCAGGTACACTCCCGGCCCGATGCCTGCCGAGCACCGCCAGCGCCGCCCGATCGGCGATCGAGGCGACTCTGCAAACGCCGCGATCGGCGTACCAGGCGTCGGGCAGGGTGCGCGATGGCGACCTAAGGCTGGCCGACGATTTTGGGCTTCCACATGATTCGCCAACGATGAACTCCTGTGCGAGCACCCTCGGGCGAGCACAGAGGCTCATCTCCCACAACGCGAGCTGTCCATCGAGGAGCCGTAGGTGACGGTGGATCGCCTCACCTTCACCGCAAGGCTTCGGCTCACGTCCTCCACTATGAGGCTTTGGGGTGTTTTGACATGGAGCTTCTTCGCACCGGCCTGCGGTAGCGCCACGGAAGGTGGCGTTACGGTCGACGCGAGCGCTTTCGACGCCAGCAATTCGGCCGCTGCGGAAGGCAGGAACGACGCATCGACCGCCCCGGCGGATGTTGGCGCGGATGCCGATTGGGTCGCCATTCCTGTCGACGCAACGATTACTTACGACGTTGGCGATTCGGGGGCTGCCGAGGGCGGCCGGGCGATCGACGCCTCGACCACGGCGGGAGATGTTGGAGCGTATGCCGATTCCGGCCGCGCTCCTGTCGACGCGGCGATTATTTCCGACGACGGCGATTCTGCTACCGAGGCCGGCATGACGATTGACGCGTCGATGGCGGGAGATGTCGGCGCGGACGCCGATTCGGACGCGTGCTCAATCTCCGCCTCCGTCTACGACCGATCCTGCGCCATAGACTCAGACTGCATTGCCGTAGTGCAGGGCGATGTCTGCACCTTTTTTTGCCCCTGCCACTACTCGGCGGCGATAAACGTGGCTGCCGAACAAGCATACAGCGCGGCCATTGCCCGCCTCGTGCCTCCGCGGATTCCAATGGATGGGGCCATCCTCGGCTGTTCATGTGGTCGTAATCCCAGCCCAATTTGCCGAGCGGGAATGTGTGAGCTATCGGGCGGAGGCGCGCAACTGGACCCTTGCTCTGGCGAAGGGGATGCGTCCGGTGGGTGTTTTCTGTCTGGGGCTACCTGCGATCGCAACGGGCCGCCCGACGCCTGTCCGTACGCGGATGAGGTGTGTTGCCTATTCTAGCGATACAAGGCAAAAGTTAAGACCGACCTTTTGCCAATTGCAGGCACTCGGGCATCCGCTGGCGTGCTCGCTCATTCACGCGCCGCGGGAGGAGGAAGAATCAGGCCGTTAGAGTGATGGAGGCCGGAGCGGTCTCCCAAAATTCCCACGGTCGCCGGTCGATTCCACGTAGCAAGCCCGGTTCTCTGATCGATGAACGGAGGTGCCGTCGAAGCCGCAACCCAGCGGGCCGAGCCCCAAACGGGGTGCGTCTCCTCGGTCAACCGAAGGAGTCATCGTGATGAAGATCGACGATATCAGGCGGGAGCGCATGATCCTGACAGCCAGCGACGGGGCGCCCGGCTCGCCCGCTCCGGATGCCATCAAGCGCCAGCGTGTGCGCAAGCCGAACCCCTACTGCCACGCCGAGCGACCGGGCGTTCCGCTCCTGCTCGCGGTGCCCGAGGCCGCCGAGATGCTCCGCACGACCCCGGACGCACTCCGCGTTCGTCTGCGACGCGCCCAGGTGGCCGGGGGTGATGGGAGCATCACGGCGCCGCTCGGTCCTGGGTTCGTCGGCCTGAAGATCGGCGCGAACACCTGGCGCGTGCGCATCGACAAGGCGACTTGAGCCCGGCGGTCGCTCTCCAACGTCCGCTGGATCATTGACTTTCGATTTCGCGACAAGCGCGGGCGACCCGAGCGCTACCGGCGGGACGCTCGTGTCCAGACGGCGGCGGGCGCCCGGGCTGAAGCCGAACGGCTGATGCGCTACGCAGCGGAGCACGGCACCCTCACCCCCGAGGTGGAGGCGCCGACGCTCGGCGAGTT
>JBAULD010000660.1:0-12844 GCA_049578005.1 Polyangiaceae bacterium | reverse complement strand
GTGTAGGTGCGCGCGGCCTCGGCGAGATCGATGCCCTGCTGCAGGGTTCCGATCAATAGACCGGCGACGATGTTGATGCCCGTAATCAGGATGGTCGCCAGAGCGTCGCGCTGGTTGAAGCGCGCCGCGCCGTCCATGGCGCCGTAGAACTCGGCCTCGCGGGCAATAGCCTGACGTCGGCGCGTCCTGCGACACCGTAATCGCGCCCCCTTCCGCCGCAGCGATGCGGCGGCCCCGTTGAAGCTTCTACTTCGAGTACCGGTGCGTCCTGATGAGCCGGCGCCTTCCGCCGCAGCGATGCGGCGGCCCCGTTGAAGCTCACGAACTTTACTCTTCGGTTTCTGTCTATGTGCCCCTTCCGCCGCAGCGATGCGGCGGCCCCGTTGAAGCCGGTAATTGAGGTGAGGGCGCTCCCATCGGCGGTGTCCCTTCCGCCGCAGCGATGCGGCGGCCCCGTTGAAGCAACGGCACGCCGCTCGTCCAGAGGTTATGCGACAGCGCCCTTCCGCCGCAGCGATGCGGCGGCCCCGTTGAAGCACGGCGTTCGATTGGGCGGTGGACTCTGCGGCGGACCCTTCCGCCGCAGCGATGCGGCGGCCCCGTTGAAGCCGCCGGTCCGCCTGCGCCTGGCGCGCTGCGAGCTCCGCCTTCCGCCGCAGCGATGCGGCAGCCCCGTTGAAGCGACCGCGAGCACGGTCTACGGCCTAAACGCCTTCATCCTTCCGCCGCAGCGATGCGGCGGCCCCGTTGAAGCACCATGTCCACGTCGTCTTCGGGCTTGTCCTTCAGGACCTTCCGCCGCAGCGATGCGGCGGCCCCGTTGAAGCGCAACCATCGACGAGGCTCCCGAGGGGAATCTGCGGCCTTCCGCCGCAGCGATGCGGCGGCCCCGTTGAAGCACGTCGGCTATCGACATTTGCTCGCGGGCCAGCGTCTGCCCTTCCGCCGCAGCGATGCGGCGGCCCCGTTGAAGCTCGAAGGCCGCGAGCTCGCCGAACTCCGCGATCCAGCCTTCCGCCGCAGCGATGCGGCGGTCCCGTTGAAGCGCGTCGTCGATGTCCGGCATGGCCTGGCCGTGCGCGTCCTTCCGCCGCAGCGATGCGGCGGCCCCGTTGAAGCGACGTCCAGGACCAGCGCCTCGTCGATGCGGGATTCACCACATGAGCGCCTTCCGCCGCAGCGATGCGGCGGCCCCGTTGAAGCACGACTCCGGACGCTCACCAGAAGCTTGCGCATAAAGCCTTCCGCCGCAGCGATGCGGCGGCCCCGTTGAAGCCGCGCACGGAGTCGAGACGGTCGACGGGCATCGGCGACCTTCCGCCGCAGCGATGCGGCGGCCCCGTTGAAGCATGTCGCTGCGCACGTTCGCGCAAGGCGGGCCGCAAGCCTTCCGCCGCAGCGATGCGGGGGCCCCGTTGAAGCGCCGCAACCGCGTCCTCCATCGTCGGAGGCGCCTTCCTTCCGCCGCAGCGATGCGGCGGCCCCGTTGAAGCTGGTGAAGGACCAATCCGTCGACTTCTTGAACGTGTGCATCGTCCGTCAGCACAGCGGCGCCGAGCGAGAGTGCTGTGGCCGCGATCCAAACGTCGTTCTCGGGGATCGGTCGCCCCTTGCGTTTGAGCGCGATCCGGACGCGCGCGTATTCGCGGGCTACCTGCTCGGAAGCAGCTTACCAGCCACGCGGATCGATCTGCTCGCAGTCTTCGACAGCGTTTTCCATCACACGCGCATCCTCCTCGGTCAGTTTCCCCGAAACGTTTCCGAACCCGCTCCGTCGTTCAGGCTTCTCGGAGTCCAGGTGCTGTACGAGCGCTTCGACCTGACGGAGCTTGTCAAGCGGTAGGCGCCGCACTTTGTCGAGCAGCGTGTCAAGAAATCCGGTGGCAATCCACGAGAAGATAGCATCTGCTCGTCGAAAAACGCCTCGGCGCTCGGCGCGTCCACGGTCCGGTTGCCGAGGTGTACTTTGATCGCGGCCTCCCACGCCGACGCTTCGCTCACGAAGACCTCATCCGCGGCCTCGATGAGGGTTTTCGCTGTGCCGGACCGCGCGGAGTCGTGGGCCACCAACCAGAGCATCGCGTGGGAGTCGAGCAGGAGCCGGCTCACGGGTACTCGGCGAAGTCGCCGTTGGTCATCTTGAAGCCGAGCTTTTCGTAGAACGCGCGGGACACCGCGATGTCCTTGACCGCGAGGCTGACCGAGAAGTTACCGAACTTCATAGGGGCATCTGCCGGAAGTGCGGGAGGTTGGGAAACTGAGGGCTGCGTTCCCCCGCTGGGACCATCATCCAGGCCGGTGGAATAGCGCACCAAGATCGCGGCGAGAAGGCCCGAGAGATCGCCTACAATGCTCGGCGGAACATGCAACGCAAAGCGGGCGTCGTCCTGCCCCTCTTCTCCATCCGAACCCGTCACGACTGGGGCATCGGCCAGATCACCGATCTTCCGGCCTGCGCGTCGTGGCTGCGCGCGGCCGGCCAGCGGCTAATCCAAATCCTGCCGCCCCACGAGGTGTCGACCGGCGAAACCAGCCCCTACGGCGCGCTGACCGCCTTCGGGATCGACCCGATTTACGTGGGATTGGAGGCGATCGAAGACCTGGGCGCCGGCGACATGGAGAAGGAGCTCGGCGACGAGGGCAAGCGCACGCTCGATCGCCTCCGGTCCGCAGAACGCGTGGACTACGACGTCGTTCGCCCCTTCAAGATGCGCGTCTTCCGAGCGGCGTTCGAAGCCTTTCACGCGCGCGAATGGGAGCGTGGAACGGCGCGCGCCAAGCGCCTCTCCGATTTCATGCAGCGCGAGCGATCGTGGCTCGACGACCTGGCGCTCTACGAGGTCATCCGCGAGTCGCACCGCGGCTGGAGCTGGACCACCTGGCCGCCGGACGAGCGCGACCGCTCGCCGTCCGTGCTCCACAGCGCGCGCGACGATCACGCGCGGCGCATCCTCGAAGTCTCCTACATGCAGTGGACGCTGCTCGAACAATGGGACGCGGCCCGGGCTCGGATGCGGCAAACGGACGTCGACTTGATGGGAGACATCCCCTTCATCGTCGGCGCCGAGAGCGCAGACGTCTGGTCGCATGCCTCTCAGTTTCAGCTCCACGTCGCCCTCGGAGCCCCGCCCGACGACTTTTCCGCCGACGGACAAGACTGGGGCTTGCCCGCGTACGACTGGCTCGCCATGGAGGCCGACGATCTCGCGTGGATACGCGCACGCACGCGCCACGCAGCGCGGCTCTACGATCGGTTCCGCCTGGACCACGTCGTCGGCTACTTCCGGCAGTGGGTGAAAATCAAGGGCGGTCGCGACCGCGGGCGGTTCGATCCCGAAGGGGCGGACGCTCAGAGAGCGCGCGGCGTTCGGGTGCTCGGTGCGATGCTCGAAGAGCTTCGTGGGGCCCCCCAGGGCGTCGACCCCCCGCGCGCGATCGCCGAAGACCTCGGCGTCGTCCCCCCCTTCGCGCGCGAAGCGTTGCGCAAGCTCGAGATGCCGGGCTACCGAGTGCTTCCTTGGGAGAAGGACGACGGGGTCCTGCGCGACGCCCAGGCGTTCCCCGCCACCAGCGTCGTTTCGTGGAGCACCCACGACACGCCTCCCATCACGGCCTGGTGGGACGAGCTCCCGGAGCGCGACCGCGTACAGTTCTCGGAAAGAGCCGGGATCGACCCGTCGATGACCGACGACGCCCGATCGCTCGCCTTCCTTCGCTATCTCTACGGCGCCAGGTCGGACCTCGCGCTCACCCTCGTCCAGGAGCTTCTGGGGACGCGCGACCGCATCAATACCCCCGCCACGGTCGGACCTCAAAACTGGAGCTGGCGCCTGCCGAGGCCCATCGAAGACCTGGCCGCCGATGCGCGTCTGTCGGCGCGCTTCGAGGCGATCCGCGGTCTGGTCGACTCGTCGGGGCGTTAAGATGCACTATCGGGCCGCAGGACCCGAGGAGCGTGCGAGGACGAGCACCGACCGATGACCGCTGAAAGGATCGATCCGGGGGTCCCGGACCCGCTCGGCGCCACGTGGGACGGACGCGGCGTGAACTTCGCCTTGTTTGCGGAGCACGCCACCGCGGCCACGCTTTCTCTCTTCGACGCCCAAGGGCACGAGCGACGCATCGGCGTGCCCTCGCGCACCGCCCACGTATGGCACGTGTACGTGCCGGGGATAGGCCCCGGCCAACGATACGGCTGGCGCGTGCACGGCCCGTACGACCCGCGGGAGGGGCACCGTTACAATCCGAACAAGCTCCTGGTCGACCCCTATGCGCGCGCCCTCTCCGGTGCGGTCGACCTGCGCGGACCCGTCTACGCTTATCCGCGCGACCGCGGGCAGGACGACCTCGTCTTCGACGAGCGCGACGACTGCCAGGCCAAACCGAAGTCCCTGGTCGTCGACGACCGCTTCGACTGGGCGGGGGATCGGTTGCCGCGCGTCCCGTGGCGCGACTCCGTCCTTTACGAGCTCCACGTCAAGGGTTTCACCAAGCTTCATCCCCAAGTGCCCGAGCCGCTGCGGGGCACGTACCTCGGGCTCGCGTCGGACGCGGCGATTTCGCATTTGAAGTCGCTGGGCGTGACCACGCTCGAGCTCATGCCGGTGCACGAGCACCTCGACGAGCCGTCGGTCGTCGAACGAGGCATGGTCAATTACTGGGGATACAGCACGCTCTCGTTCTTTGCTCCCGACCGCCGCTTCGCCACGCAGGGAGGCGACGCGGTCGCGGAGTTCAAAGAAATGGTCAAGCGTCTCCACGCGGCGGGCATCGAGGTCCTCCTGGACGTCGTGTACAACCATACGTGCGAAGGCGACGAACTCGGGCCCACCGTGTCTCTGCGCGGGATCGACAACCGCGTCTACTACCGGCTGAGGGCGCACGACGCCCGCCAATACGTGGACTACAGCGGCTGCGGCAACACGCTGAACGCTTCGCATCCCGAGGTCATCAAGCTCGTGTGCGACAGCCTTCGCTATTGGGCGGGCGAGATGCACGTCGACGGCTTCCGGTTCGACCTCGCTCCTGCCCTCGCGCGGAGCCCGGCCGGCGACTTCGACCGGTTCGCGGCCTTTCTATCGGCCGTGCATCAAGACCCCAGCTTGTCGCGCGTCAAGCTGATCGCCGAGCCGTGGGATCTCGGGACTGGCGGCTATCAGGTCGGCAACTTCCCGGTGCTCTGGAGCGAGTGGAACGGTCGCTACCGCGACACGACCCGTGCCTTCTGGTGCGGCGAGCCAAAAGTCGTCGCCGACCTCGGGTATCGCCTCACGGGCTCGAGCGACCTCTTCGCCGACGACGGCCGGCGGCCGCAGGCGAGTATCAATTTCATCACGACCCACGACGGCTTCACGCTGCGCGACCTCGTGAGCTACGAGAAGAAGCACAACGAGGCGAACGGTGAGAACAACCGAGATGGCCTCGACGGCAATACGAGCCAGAACTGCGGCGTCGAAGGCGAGACCTACGACGCGCAAGTACTCGTCAAACGCCGCCGCCTCGCGCGCAGTCTCATGGCGTCGCTCTTCTTGTCGCAGGGCGTGCCGATGCTCGGGATGGGCGACGAAGTTTGGCGGACGCAGCGGGGCAACAACAATCCGTACTGTCACGACTCCGAGCTCACGTGGGTCGACTGGCGGCTCGACCACGACCAGCAGGCGATGCTCGAGTTCGTCCGGATGCTCGCGGCCGCCCGCATGGCTCACCCGAACCTGCGTCGGGACGACTTCCTGCGGGGCGCTCTCGGTCCCGACGGCCGCACGAAGGACATCGTGTGGTTGCGTCCCGACGGCGTCGAGATGACTCCCGAGGACTGGGCCGCTCCCGAGCAGGCGGGAATCTCGTTTCGTCTCGGCGGCGCGAGCGCGACCGCCGCGCCTTCGTCGCAACCCCCCAGCGAGGCGCTCTTCGTCATGATGAACGGAGAACACGAGCCGCTCTCCTTCGCGCTCCCCGGGCCGGCCCTCGGGGAGCGGTGGAAAGTCCTCATCGACACGCGCGAGACGGCTCGCGTGGGAGAGCTCGCGCCCGCGGGGGCCGTGGTCGAGCTCGAGCCGGGCAGTCTCGTCGTGTGGGTGGAGGGATAGGGGGGCCGGGGGGGGGATGACGATCTTAGGCGAGAAGCTCCCGAGGCTGCAGAGGTGGGCGCGCTGGCCCGCGTGATGCGACGTCGATGCGGCGTTTGGTCGCGAGGCTCTGGCTCTGATCTCAAGCCAAGGCTATGCGGGTGCGGGCGCCAACCGGGGCGCCGCTGAAGACGTGCACTCGGGAAACCATCGGCTCATCCCGCGGTCTCGATAGGCGACGAGGTTGGCGTGTGCTTCAGCGGCGCTCCGCATGGGCGTTACGAAGTGCGCACACAGGCTACCGGCGACGAACGCGAAGATCGTCGCATCCGCGCCGCAAGGAGCGTCGCCCATGAAGAACGGTTTGTCCGCGAGAAACGCAGAGATGGAGCCGAGCGTGCGCGCGGCAAGGGCTTCGACCTCACCCTTCGTGTGGCGGCCCATGCCGTGCCCGTGGAGCATGTTGCGAAACCGACGGCGAATGACCGGCATGACGAGCGGCCGAATCGGCGCAGGGATGTGATCGAAGAAATGCCGAGGGCCTCGGTCGAAATTGTCCCGGACCATCCAGCGTGCGTGAACGATCGCCCAGTACAGGTGGTCTTCGCACATCTTCTCGAAGGCCCAGGCGACGGCGCGGTCGGCAGGGGCGAGCCCGCAGTCGAAGTCGATGCCATACCTGGCCTCCAGATAAAAGCGAATGAAGGTCGAATCCGGCACGACAGTACCGGAGTCTACGATGTACGGCAGCTTGCCTTTGGGCGCTCTTCTGAGCCCGCGAACCGACGTGTCGGCGACCGCTTCATAGGGCAGTCGGGCGAGCTGGAGCAGCACCGCAACTTTGGTAACGAAAGGGCTCGAGTCGGGCAACCCGAAAGCTGGGCCGAAAGCATAAAGCGTTATCACGATGGCGATCTCTCTTGATGGCCGATCCCGTCCTCGCGGGCGGGCTCCAGCGGTAAAACGTCCTCTGCTCCGCACTCTTTCTCTATGGGCGTGATCGCGCCCGCGAGGAAGAGATCGCGCGAACGGCGGCGCATGAGTTTTCCGCTCGACGTGCGAGGCAAGCTCCCGGATCGGGCGAGGAGGACCTCGCGCACGGCGATGCCGTGCTCGGCAAGGACAGCGCCTCGAATGGTCCTGCGAAGCGCATCTGCTTGGACCGCTTTGACGCCCGCGACCTCGACGACCAAGACCAGCTCGTCAGTTCCCTCGCCCGGACTTCGTATGCCGAACGCGACGGCCCGGCCCGCCCGGACCCCATCGACCGTCGCGGCGCGCTCGATGTCGGACGGCGCAAAGTTCCGGCCTGCGAGGATGACGAGGTCCTTGAGACGGTCGACGACGTAGAGTCGCCCGTCCGCCAAGTAGCCGAGATCGCCCGTGTGCAACCAGCCGTCTCGGGGGGCGTCGACGGGGCCAGACAGGCTGAAGTAACCTGGCGTGACCGAGGGGCCGCGGACCACAATCTCCCCGAGGCGGCGTTCGGGCATGCGCTCGCCGGTGTCGGCGGCGCGGATCTCGACCTCGTGCTCCGGCATCGCGTGTCCCACGGAGACGAACGAAGCGACGCCCGGGGCGAGCCGTGTGGGTTGTGCGACGCCCTGGCTGAGGGCCACGCGGTCGACATGATCGATGTGAATCGGTTCGTTGGCGTAGGGGAAGCTCACGGCGAGCGCGCTCTCGGCAAGTCCGTACACAGGGAGATGGGCGCCGGATGCGAGGCCATAGCGCTCGTAGCGGGCGCAGAAGCCGGAAACCGTCGCCGGATCGATCGGTTCGGACCCGTTGAGCGCGATCTGGACCGACCGCAGATCGAGGCCCTCGATCTCCTTATCACGCACTTTGTGGAGGCATAGGGCATACGCAAAGTTCGGCCCCATGAGGGACGTCGCGCGGAATCGGCTCGCCGCATTCAGCCAGCGCGCAGGCCTAACCATGAAGGCAAGTGGACTCATGAGCAGCGCGGTGTGACCGCAAAAGAGCGACACGAGCAGCCCTCCGATCAGGCCCATATCGTGGTAGAGGGGCAGCCAGGTAAGGTGGCGCGCGTCGACGACGAATTTAGCCCGACGATCGATGGCGTGTAGGTTGTCTCGCAGGTTGCCGTGCGTCACGAGGACGCCGCGGGGTGTTCCCGTTGATCCCGACGTGTACTGGATGAACGCGGTGCCGGCTGCCTCGAGCGGGTAACGAGCCCGTGCATCGTCGGTCCCAGGCACGTCGCTCGCGATGAGGATGCAGCGACCTGTGTCGAATCCCGCTCTGGATGCGATCGCAGTGAGCGTCCCAGCGTCGCCTACGAGGGCGCGCGGCGCGCAGTCGTCGAGCACTCCGCAAAGCCGTTCGAAGAGAGCGCCCTTGCCCGAGAAGCCGCCGATCGGAGGCAACGGCACGGGCACGGCGCCGAGCCAATGCAGGCCCAGAAACCAAAAGACGAAGGCTTCGGTGTTGGGTAGACAAAGAAGCACGCGGTCGCCGGCACCGATCCCGAGGTATGCGAGTCGAGTGGCGGCGCGCCGGGCGCCCGACAAGAGCTCGGTCAACGTGAAGGGCGTGGCGCGAAGTTCCCCGTCAGAGGCTACGTCGATGCGTTCGAGGCACACCCGCTGGGGCGCGAGCTGCGCCCAGCTCGTGAGCCTATCGAGCAACAGTTGGCTGCGGGAGAGGCCGGCAAGGTCGGCGACGGTTCGATGCTCGTCTTCGCCGAGGGCCGGACTTTCGGGCGCCTCTGCGGCTTCAATCGGAAGCGGATGGCGATGCCTCACTTCGAGCGCTTCTCGGACCCCCACGTGCAGCGCAACGACACGCATCGTCGCACCTCCGGAAGGCCCGATCGTGACGCTACGCCTCGCGGGACGCACCGGGGGGCCTACCGGCTCGAAGTCGCATCGCACCACGATGCTCGCGAGCACCAACTTCATCTCGAAGAGCGCAAGGGTCATACCGAGACATCGGCGCGACCCGCCTCCGAAGGGCAGGTACTCGTAGGGCGAGTACTCGCGGCCCAGGAAGCGGTCCGGCCAGAAGCGATTGGGCTCCGGGAAGACCTCCGACCGGTGGTGTGCTAAGTAGACGCAAGCGCTCACCGTGACACCGGTCGGCAGTTCGTAGCCCTGGACGACGATCGGCTTCTGTACGCGCCGAGCGACAACCGGGAGTATGGGAGTGATACGCAATGCCTCGTTGCATACCGCGCGCAGATACGGCACGTCCTCGGCGATCACCCTAGGGGACGGTGCCGGCCCCAGCGACGCAAGATCCTCGCGGAGGCGGCGGAGCACTTCCGCGTCCGAGTAGATCCAGTGGAGGGCCCAGGCTAAGGCCGTCGCCGTCGTCTCATATCCAGTGATGAGCAGCGTGACAAGTTGGTCGCGGATGGACGCGGCGTCGAGGGAGGCGCCATCCTCGTGGCGCGCGGACAGCAGTACCGAGAGCACATCGCTCTCTGCGCGTGGGGGGGAAGCCTTGCGCCTCGCGATCTCCTCGTAAAGGGCCTCGTCAATGCCCCCGAGGCGCCCGCGGACGGCGCGCCACGCCTCCGCATCGACGTCCTCTCGCAGCTGATCGAGGTTGGCAAGGTTCACGCGTCCGTCGTTGAGAAAATCCAGAATCCGCTGGGCGAGGTCGTCGGTGCGTGCTTCACCGCGAAGGCCGAAGACGGCGCTCAGGATTACATCGAGAGAGATGTCCTGCATCACCGACTGGAGCACCACTTGCGCGCCAGGCACGAAACGCGACAAGGCGCGGTCGGCCGCCTCTTGCACGAGCCCCCCGTAACCCTCAACGCGTTTGGCGTGGAACGACGGCATGAGCAGTCGCCTCTCACGGTGGTGACGCCCCTCTTCCAGTAGAAGAAGTGAGCCGCGGCCAAGCACCGGCCGGAGCACAGCGTTGCCCTCGCCAGCGTGCAGCGTGGCCACGTCGGCGGTGAAAATCGTCCGCACTGCGTCCGGAGCCGAGAACATCACATAAGTGCCGTGGTGGCCGAAGTCGAGCGTGAACGCGTCACCGAATTGCGCGGCGCATTCGCGCAAGAAATCGAAGGGGCGCGCGAGCCATCGGAGCGTTTGGCTGGATGCTTCCGCGTTCGGTCCGGGAGGAAGAGAGGTGCCGGTCCCCGGGATCTCGCGTGTGGCCTTATCGAAGTTCATGAGCATTCCGATGCGCGCACAGTGCGCCCAAACTCCAATGCGACCTATCTCGCACGAGTCATAGCCGCTCGTCCAGCAAAGGATTTGACGAACGAAGGAACTTTGGTTATCAGGGCACGCGAAGCGCGCCCCCGAGTTTTGAATCGCATCCCGCGACGCATGCTGGAAACAAGCATTTCGCGAAATTGACTCAAAAGGAACGGTATGATGTCCGATACGATCTTCGCCGGCGTAGTGGCCGGGATCCGAGCAGCCACCCGTCACCCGCTGCCAGCGACCATCACGGGCGACCAGTCGTTCATTTCAGATCTCGGCTTCGATTCGATGGGAATCGCCCGCTTGGCGCTCGCATTGGAAGATCAGTTCAAGCGACCGATTTTGCTTGACGATTGGATAGCGCAGGAAGCGAACCCCGCGAACCTTAATGTGGATTCACTTTGTCGATACCTCGCCGAAACGCAGAGTGATGATAAACGTGAAACCGTTTAGCGCGCGTCGGGAAGACGACGTCTTGACCCTCGTACTCGATACGCCGGGGAGTGACGTCAACATACTAAGCGTCGCGGCGGCATCACAACTTCTGGAGATCCTGGGGGCTTCGGAGTCGAGGAGTGTGCGCGCTCTCGTCTTGCGCAGCGCGAAGCCAGCCAGTTTTCTCAATGGTGTCGGCCTGCTCATGGCAGGAATGGCGCAAGTGCCCGAAGATTCGTTCCGAGTGAGCGCGGTCGTGCGCCGCGCGTACCGGGCTCTGCGCGATTTTCCGGTTCCGACCGTCGCTGTAATTCGGGGCAATTGCTACGGCTGCGGCGTCGAGCTCAGTTTGCAGTGCGATTATCGGTTCGCTGCCGACACGTGCGAGACGCATTTCTACATGACCGAGATCGCCGATTACCTCTTCGTCCCAGTGTTCGGCGGCACGCAGGATTTACCTCGTCTCCTTGGCCTCCCCGCCGCGACGGATTTCTTGCTCTGGGGCGAGCGGTGGTCCGCTCGCCAGGCCGCGCAGCGCGGCTTGATCGATGGCTGCTTCGACCGTGCCGAGCTGGACGCAGAGGTCCTTCGGCGCCTCCCCACGCTCTCGGCGAAACGTCCCCTCCCCGACGCAAGCCCGTGGACCGCCGATCTCGATCGCTTCGTGGCGAGGACCGAGGCGCGCATCACGGCGCTCCCGCCCGCATACCACGAAGTCTACCGCGACTGCTTCGAGCTCCTCTCCCGCGCCGCTCGCAAAGGCCGTCCGAACGACGACGACTACGACCGTGAAATCGCGGCGTGCGGTCGCTCAGCAATCCAGCCGATCTCCAAGTCAGCCATGTCATTTTTCTTCATCCGGCAACTCGCGCTGGAGACCGCGCTCCGAAGCTACGAATTACCGCCCGGCACGACGCTGATCATCCCCAACGGCCACCGGCAGCTCGATGAACTGCGCTCCGACCTCATCGCCCGCAACGTAACGGATGTCGAAATACTATCGGCGCCGCTTGGGGCAGAGGAGTGCCCGTCCCGATTGAAGCTGCTCCTCGTGCCGCACGGAACGTGCGTGCCAGGGGCGATCGGTGTTGCACTCCAAGCCCTCGCGCCGCCCGTCCGCCGCGGTGGACTGCTCTGTTACGCGCCCTCGCTCCACGCGGGCAACCGGCTCGTCGAAATCGCCGGCGACGGGGCACCGGACAATCGTGCGAAGGCAATGTACGCGGTGCTTAATCGGGCCGGATTCGTCCCAATCTTCTCGCATTCCGGCCGAACTCTTGCCATTAACGATCTCTGTGCGGCGTTTTTGGCGCCGCTTCTGGGCTTCGTACTTTCCGGGCGCTCGCCCGAGGACGCGCACGCAACATTACGCGAGTTCGGCTTTGCCCGTCTCGCTTCATTTCTTGTCCGAGCGATGCGTGCACCTGCGGCGGCGGCCGTCGACGACTGTGCCCCCTCGGCTTATTCGGACCCCGACGCCCTCGCGGTGATCCTCGTAGGCGCCGTCTCGGGGAGCCCGAGCTTTGCCCGGGTTGACGCAGCGCTGCACGCCACGGCCGAGTCGACCTTCGAGGGGGGCACCTTCGACCAGGATTTGCTCGACGCCGTTATCGCTTCCCTATTCGAGGTTGCCGTTCGTTTGCTCGATGAGCGGGTGCTCGGCCATCCCTCGGTCGTCGACCTGATGGCTCGAGAGCTCCTCGACTTCCCGCTCGCTCACGGAAGCCTCTGCAGATACCTGACGAGTGAGGTCACCGCGGGAGTCATCGCGCGCCGAAGTGGGTTCGCGCACCTCGTGGCCGCCGAGCGGACGGCTCGAGCCGAAGGGTTCGTACGCGATCGGCGGACCTTCTACCAGCAGCGGTCTCGGCCCCGGGTCCCCCACTTGTCAGCGGAAGCGGGCCGAGAAAGGGAGGCGCCGAACGGTACGGCGAGCCGAGGCGGTGGCTGAGGACCAAGTCGCCGTCGTGACGGGCGCGGCCGGCGGCATCGGCCGCGCGGTGGTGGACCGGCTGAGTGGCGCGGGGTGGCGCGTGGCCGCCGTAGACCGCGATCCGACTGGGCTCGCTCGAATTGGGTCCCGCGACGGGCTCGCGTGCTTTCTCGCGGACGCTGGAGACGCCGATCAGGTCTCGCTCGCCGCTCGCTCCGTCG
>JBAULD010000659.1:0-2288 GCA_049578005.1 Polyangiaceae bacterium | reverse complement strand
ATTACCCGACGCGTTGGGTGTCTCCCGATTACCCGACTACCCGACGGCTCCCTTAAGGGAGTCGGGTATCGGCGTCGGGTAATGCCAAGACCCCAAAGCCAGCCCGAGCGTTGTGCCAAGGGGGGAGCGCTCGGAAAGGGTTGTCAGTCGGGGCCCAAGCCTTCGACGTTGGCAATCCCGGAATGGCGCGGCGACCCCCAAAACCCCAGCGATCTTGGAGTCGACGGGTACGGCATCCGTCACATCCCCAACAGTTACGGCCACTTGCGCGGCGAATTGCGAAACCTCGCTTGCGATACCCCCATGGCGCCAATGTGCGCCCAAACACTTTGCCGGAGTGTGGTCCCTCTCACTTCGGCGAGGCCGGCCGAATCTCCGCGGCCGGAGCGTTCCCCCCATTGGCGCCGGAGCTCGACGCCAGTGGGGGTGAGCGCGCTCTCAGTCGCGCGACGTTGCCTTGTGGCGCGTCCGCGCGAGCTCACCAGTCACTTGCCCCATCACCCACGCAAAGCCCGCCTAGGGCGTTTTAGAGGATAGCACCAATGAAGCACAAGCACACACCCTCACCCGTCGCCCCGACCGCCGCGGAGAAGACCGCAGCCGAACAAATCGCCGAAGCCTACGCGCCGCGCCCGCAAGCTCGCATGGTGCAGATGGCTCAGCGCGAGTCGCCGGCCCTCAAGTCGGCTCGCGAGCGGGCGTTGGCCGGCCAGTGGCGGCTGACCCACACGTCGATGCCAATCGCCACGCCGCGCGAGCTCATCGCCGCGAACCCCGACTTGCCGCCGAGCTTCCTGGCGAAGCCCGGCGATGTCGTTTGGTTAGACGATGTCGACGCGGCTTTTTGCCTCGATAACGACTTGGTCGAGCCCCCCGATGCCTCCCCGAGCCGCGTAGGCAAAGTGTGGGAGAACATCCAAACAGAGCTTGGCTGGAACCAGGACGGCCGGCCCACGAACGGCCGCACGGGGCAATCGTGGGACTTCGCAAAATGCGAGGCGCTAAAAAACGCGCGCGAAGCGAAGAACCGCAGGGCGTCCAAATGACCGAGCTCTACGTCGTGCAGACCTGCAGGAGCGCCGGCAGGCTCTTGCTCGCAGGCAGCATCGTCGAGGTCGACGACGACACCGAGGCAGAGCGGCTCTTGGCCGCTGACTTGGCTCGTCACCCTGTCGATGGCGACGTGCCTCCTGCGCCCCCCCCGCCCGAGGTGCCTCTCACCCCCAGGCAGACGCGCGAAGAATGGCGCTCGTGGGCCTCGGACACGAACAGGCTGACGGCGCTTGAGGTTCTCTTCGAGGACTTGCTTGAGCGCTTGGAGGCTCGGCACTGATGATCGAGCGTTCCCACGGCAAGGCGCGGCCTACGCTACCCCGCGCGTCCGACCTCGGCGCAAAAACGGAAGGCAAGCCGACCGACGCGCGTACGCCGGATGGCAGGTTCGCGGCGGGCAATCGGCAGGCACGCGCCGCGCGGTTCACACACACAATTCGGAAAGCGCTCGGGAGCAAGGCAGCGACCGGGGAGGCGCTCGTAGTCGCCCGCGATGCTCGTAGGGTATTTGGGCACGTGCTCGCGGCTCTGCCAAGCGACGCCGCGCCGGTGCGGGCGCTCTTGTCAGTCTACGCACGCCACCAATCCCTACATGCATACTACACGCTCAAGGCAGAGGCGCTCGGGCTCGACACGACGGAGGGCTTGAAGATGCTCGAAGTGGCCGACCGGCAGAGCCAACGCGCCGAGCGTGTGCTCGTCACCTGTCACGACCTCGCCAGAGTGCACGCCTCGAAGCCAGGGGCGAACGGCGCGCTCCCGATCTGGATGGAGTTGGTCGACGTGCCCGACGAGGAACCGACGAAGCCGTGAAGCTCCCCCGTGCCCTCCCCCTCATGCAATTCATTCCGCGGGTATCCCCCCGGCTGAAGGCCCCGACGCACCTTGCGCCCTTCGTCGACTTGTTCGAGCGAGTAGCGACCGAGGAGGTTCGCGCCTTCGTAGATACCGCCCCCCGGCACGGGAAGACCGAGACGGAGAAGCACGCGATCGCGCGGTATCTGCTGCTTCACCCAGAAGCCCGAATAGGGTTTGCAAGCTACAGCGCATCGTTCGCTGGAAAGAAATCGCGCGAGATACGCGAGCTCTACAGACGTGCTGGCGGCAAGGTCGATCCCGACGCATCGAGCAAGCAGGATTGGCGTACCGGCGTAGGCGACGGAGGCCTTTGGGCCGGCGGGATTGAGGGCTCGTGGACGGGCGAAGGTTTCGACTTGCTCATTGTGGACGATCCA
>JBAULD010000658.1:0-28126 GCA_049578005.1 Polyangiaceae bacterium | reverse complement strand
CTCCCACTTCGATGACGCGGAAAGTGCGCCAGTCGCTTCGCAGGGATCCGGACTGGGGAGGGCCTGCTGTCACTCGCGACGATCGGTCGCCCCACCGGCCAGGCTGACGCGACGTTCAAGCCGCTCGAGCAGCCCTTTGAGGGGGGAATGAAGTGGCGCTCGACCGTGGCGTTTGGTATCGAAGAAATCTCGGCTTTTCCGACAAGGTGTCGAATGGATAGGTCGTCGAGCAGTTCGAAAGAGAGGCTCCGAGCCATCGCTCGACGCGTGATGCTCGAGCGTGGTTTCCTTCCAGACTTCTCTGCCGAGGCGTCGAATGAGGCGCGCGCTCTTCGGGAGGCCACTCCCTTCGCGACGCAAAAGCTCCGCGATCTCCGCGAGCTCCTTTGGGCGTCGATCGACAACGACGACTCACGAGACCTCGACCAGCTGAGCGTGGCGCAGCCCCAAACGGGCGGC
Organism: Polyangiaceae bacterium; assembly: GCA_049578005.1. Lineage (GTDB taxonomy): Bacteria > Myxococcota_A > Polyangia > Polyangiales > Polyangiaceae > Palsa-1150. Next base: position 27,667 of record JBAULD010000658.1, on the reverse strand, counting down.
GTCACCAAGATTCTGGTGGCCATCGCAGACGTCGCGGCCGCCGTCGCGCGAGGGTCGGCGATCGATCAGCACGCGGCAACCAACACGACCTCGATCTACACAGCCGCTCAAACGTTTCCGATGCTGCCCGAACGGCTCTCGACGGATCTCACCTCGCTCGGTCAGGACTCCGACAGATTGGCGATCGTCCTGGAGATGGCGGTGGCTCCCGACGGGCACATCGGAGGCTGGGACGTGTACCGCGCGGTCGTGAGAAATCAGGCGAAGCTTGCCTACGACGCTCTGGCGGCGTGGCTCGACGGAAAGGGGGACATGCCGCCAAAGGTCGCGGCGGTCGCAGGCCTCGACGAGCAGTTGCGCATTCAAAGTCGCGTGGCGCAATCGATGCGAGCGGTGCGCCGCGAGCACGGCGCTCTGGCGCTCGAGACGATTCAGGCGCGGCCGATCTTCGAAGGCGAGGCGCTCGCCGACCTTCTGCCGGACGAAAGCAATGTGGCCAAGCAGCTCATCGAAGACTTCATGATTGGCGCGAACGGGGTCACCGTTCGCTATTTGAGCAAGCAGGGTTTTCCGTCGCTGCGTCGCGTTCTGCGCTCTCCGGAGCGCTGGTCCCGCATCGTCGATCTAGCGGCCACCTTCGGCGACGAACTTCCTCCCGAGCCGAACGCGATCGCCTTGGAAGCATTTCTCGTGACGCGCCGAGCCGCCGACCGAGCGCGGTTTCCCGATCTTTCGCTCTCCGTCGTAAAGCTTCTCGGGCGAGGCGAATATGTCCTCGATCTTCCCGGAGAGCAGGCGCCCGGTCACTTCGGGCTCGCCGTGAATGATTACACGCACTCGACCGCTCCGAATCGCCGCTTTCCCGATCTCATCACGCAGCGACTCCTGCATGCGGCGCTCGACGCGGCGCCTCTCCCGTATTCGGCGGACGAGTTGAGGGCATTGGCCCGGCGCTGCACGGACCAAGAAGACAGCGCGTCCAAAGTGGAACGGCAGGTTGCAAAGTCGGCGGGCGCGCTCCTTCTCACTTCGCGGATCGGTGAGCGATTCGACGGCATCGTGACGGGGTCATCGCAAAAAGGCACGTGGGTGCGGATTGCGCGTCCCGCCGTCGAAGGAAAGGTGGTTCGGGGGTTCGAGGGACTCGACGTCGGCGAAGCGGTCAAGGTGGAGCTCTTGAGCGCGGACGTCGATCGCGGCTTCATCGACTTTGCCAGGCGTTGAATTTGCCAGGCGATGAAGTTCGCCAAGGCTCGACGCCAATTCGGGCGCGCTCCTTGCTCGTAGTCGCCGCCCATGAGCCCTCACGAGACGCATCAGATTCATCCGCACATCCACGGCGCCGGTTGCGGTCACCCGATGGTCAGCCACAAGGGGCACCAGGACTACGCACACGACGGTCACCTTCATCACGCTCACGAAGGCCATGTCGACGAGCACGCGATCGAGGTGAGCGAAGCGAATCCCAACGCCTGCACGCCGGCGCACGCGTGCGGTCGACACGCGGTCGACCACCAACATGGCGTCGGCTGCGGACATCATGCGCTCCCGCACGGAGACCACGTCGACTTCGTGGTCGACGGACATCTGCATCACCCGTGCACAGGCCACTGCGACGACCACGGCCCAGTGACCGTCATGCTGTAGCGCCATTTCCGCCCACTCCAATTTTGACTCTAGGCCCGGAGACACGGTCTCGGCTCGTCCGGCGTGCTTCATGCAACGGACAGAGACCATGAGGCACCTATGGGTCACGGTTTGTGACGCGGCAAAAGCTCGTCTGTTCGAGCTCCGGAGCGGCGACCCGTCCTGGCACGTCGTCGAGCTTGTGCTTCACGCAGGGTCCCGCACCAAGTCCAGCGACCTCGTGGGCGACAGGTCCGGCAGCCGCTCCTCGGAGGGCGCGTCGGTTCACCACAACGCCCTGGCGCCGGGTTCTTCGCCGAAAGACAACGAAAAGGAGCATTTCGCGCATTCGTTGGCGACGACGCTCGACCAGGCCATGCGCGCCGGGCGGTTTGGGAAATGGGTCCTAGTGGCACCACCCCACTTCCTCGGGCTGATGAGGAAGGAGCTTACGGGCGAGCTCGAGAAGCACCTCGTCGCGACCGTCGACAAGGATCTCAATGACCTCGACGTCCACGCTTTGGCCGAACGTCTGCGAGACGTGACGCAAAACGCGACGAACGATTCCGCTGGCGTCCGAGAGGATCACCGGCAACGTCGGTAGCGACGGCCCCGTCGAAGCCGTGCGCTTCGAGCGAACGACGCTCGTCACGAAGGTGACGGCGCAATCACGAAGAAAGGCAAGTAGAATCCAATGACATCAGCAAAAGAAACACTTCATACACTGAAGGAAATGCGCATGACCCCCAGCGATCCCGCTCAGGACATCCGGTCGCGTAGAGTGGTCGACTCCGAAGGCCAAGCCCTCGGAAAGATCGACGGACTGCTCGTCGATGACCGGGAGGAGAAGGTTCGCTTTCTGCGCGTGGAGTTCGGCGGATTTTTGGGAATCGGCGAGACGAAGTCGCTGATACCGGTCGAAGCCATCACGAAGATTGGCGACAAGGTGGTCACCGTCAACCAAACGCGAGAACGCGTAGTTGGTGCGCCGGTTTACGACCCGTCGCTGGTGGACGATCGATATTACGACAGCTTGTACGGGTACTACGGATGGGCGCCTTACTGGGGGACCGGCTACGTTTACCCGCCCTATCCGTACTATCCCTGAGACGGACGACGAACCGCGCACGCGGCCGACCGAGGCGAACGTCATGTTCGCCTCGGCTTTACGCGTTGGTTCCGGCTCAAACGAAGGGAGCGAACTCGCGGGCCCAATAGCGGGCGTCGAATTCTTCCTTCGTGATCTGCACCTCTCCGCGGGGGGTATTTTTGACATACGCGGCCGGGCTGCCGGGCAGTTTTTGCTGACGTACGGTGGTGGTTGCGATCTCCATACGAGCATCGGGGTGCTCGTCGAACCACGCTTGGTAAGCAAGTTTCAGGTAGAGCGGGGTCCTATCGGCCATCGCTCTAACTTTGGACCGACACATCAATCTGTCAAATTGATTCCGCGATGGAGTCGGTCGAAGATATCCCGCGTCGAACGGTTTGGCTCTCCGGCACTGCAGTTGCACCGACGACTCCCGGAGGTCCCGAATGCAGAACAAACCCCGAACGAATCCGAAGGCCGCCCCTGCCGCTGACTCCGCCTCCGCGGCCTCCGCCGCCGCCTTTCGTCGCCGCGACGCAACAGGACATCTGGACCCAGCCTATGCGGCCGGACTGCGCGCCGTCGAACGAGAGACGGAGCCTACGGAATCGCCAAATCCAGACGCATTCCTTCATGGCATGTCGAGCGCGGATCCGCTCGCCGAAGAAATGGGCGAGAGCTTCGTGCGAGGCGCGCTCAGTGGCGAGGACTATGGCGAGGACGACGTGGCCGTCACCGAAGAGTTCGGAGGGCCGTTCGTGGTGACTACCGGCGAAACCGAGTTCGCCGGGGGGACGGACCCATCGAATCCGCCGAGCGCGACACGCGAACCCTTTCCGAAGTCCTGAAACTACCCGTTCGGACGAGGCAGGCCGTCTTGTCTCACGGTTTGGCGCTTTGCGAATCCCGATACCAGTCGCTGCGAATCGGCACGCATGACCGAGTACGCTCCGGCCCACCGGCGGCCGGACGCACGGGCTCGCACGAAGGCTGCATAACGCAGCGCGAGGGCCATACCGATGCAAACGCCGCTTCAGATCACCTTCCGAGCCATGACCCAGTCGGACGCGCTGGCACAGCACCTGCGCCAGCGCGGCGAACGGCTGGACCACATTTCCGATCGAATCGTATCGTGCCATGTGGTCGTCGAATTGGCGGGCCACCATCATCGCCACGGGGATCGTTATCACGTCTCTATCCACATCGGTCTTCCGGGCCACGAGTTGATGGTGAGCCATGCGCCGCCGGAGGACCGCGAGGCCGGCACCGCGTACGCCGCGGCCGACCTTGCCTTCGACGAAGCCGAGCGCCGCCTCGAACAGTGGGTCGCGCGTGCGCGGGATGGTCGTCGGGAGGGCGAGACGGTCGGCTGAGCCCTTTTTCTTTCGCCACTGGCTCAGCTGCGGGGCGGTGCCGGCGGCTCGCGCGCCATCGCCTCGTGCAGCAAAGACAAGACGCGTTCGATGCCGAATGGCTTCTCGAGAACGGGGCCCGGCAGCACTACCTCGGGATCCCCCGGGCGACGGGAGAAATCGCCGCTCATCAAGATTACGCGGCTGGCCTGGGCAGGGTCACGGGCGCTCAGACGGGCGTGAAACACGACGCCCGTCATCCTGGGCATCCGAACGTCGCAAAGGATGAGGTCGAAGCGCTGGCCGGCCGCGAGCTGCTCGAGCGCTTCATGTGCCTCGGTGAGGCCCACGACGTCGTGTTGCGCTTGAAGGGCCTCCTCCAGCGCCAGACAGATGTCGGGCTCGTCGTCTATGACGAGGAGACGGCCCCTCTGCGAGAAGATAGGCTGCGTCACGTCGGCCGATACCGGTGTGCTGGTTGACGTCGCGCGCACGACGCCTGGGAGCACGACCCGAAAGGTGCTTCCTTTTCCTGGTTCGCTTTGCACGGTGATTTGCCCGTCGAGCGAGGCCACGATGGAATGGCACAACGAGAGCCCGAGCCCCGTGCCTTCCTTGAGTGGTTTGGTCGTGAAGAACGGGTCGAACACGAAGGCCAAGTGCGCCGGGTCAATCCCCGAGCCCGTGTCGCGGACTTCGATGACGGCGCGTCCCTCGCCATCGGTGTGACCCGAGATGTCAATCGCGTTCTCCGCAGCGGCGCCGGGCGCAATCGCTTGGATGGCATTGAGCAGTAGGTTCAGAAACATCTGACCGAGCCGCGCCTCGTTGGCCCACACCGGCGGAAGGGAGGCATAGTCCTTCGAGAGAAGCGCCCGGTGGCGAATTTCGTTCGAAGCCAGCGCGATGGCCGTGTCGAGGGCGCGCCTCGGGTCGACGACGCCGACGTTCTCGTCGTCGACTCGCGAGAACGCCTTCAAATCGCTAACGATGAGGCGCACGCGCTCGACCCCCTCGTACGCTCGGGCCAGCTGGCGGCGCATCCAATCCGTTTGTTCGCGCTCCTTCTCGTCGCCCTCCCCAAGCGGGAGCTGCAATCGGCTGCTCAACAGATCGAGGCTGGTCACGACGTACGCGAGGGGGTTGTTGACCTCGTGAGCCACGCCTGCGGCCAGCGTTCCGAGCGACGACATGCGGTCGGCGAGGAGCAGCCGGGCCTGCATTTGGGCCCGCTCCGCGGCGATCGCAGCGCTCTCCCGGCGCTGCTCGGTCAAATCGGTCATCACGAGGCAGTGTGCGAGGGAGCCTCCCGACTTCAGGGCCACAACGGCGAGTCGGACGAGGGCCGGCTCTTTGCCGCAGGGCGCTTTCAGCCAGATCTCACCCTCGCTGCGGCCTTCGGTTCCGGAGGTGATGAGAGACTGAAGATACCCCCAGTTCCCCTCGTGCACGAAGCGGGATATCGGGTTTCCGATGGTCAATTCCATGCGGGCGCCGACGATGGCTGCAAATCGCGCGTTGCAATACGTGACGATCCCATTCTCGGTGACGGTCGCGACGCCTTCGCTCATCGCCTCCATCAACACCCGGTAGCCGTGCTCGGCTCCTTCGAGCGTAAAGACCCGATCGCCCGCCGGACCTCCGACTACGACGGCGTCCACTTCGCCGGCACGGATCGCGGCGAGGGACTGCTCCGCCTCTTCGAGTCTGACACGGAGCGTTCGGCTTGCTGGCGTCACTCTTCGTGCGCGTGTGGGCGCGGTAGGCCGTTCGACGACTTTGGCCATTCCTCAACCCCCATGAATATCGAGAGCGTGCATCACTTTGTCCATTTGAGCCAGGTCCCCAATGATTCGCCGCCTCGGGATAGGCGAGAGCCTCAGCAACGTAGGGACGGCGACGATCTGCTCGTCGTGCGCGAGACCCGGTGACTGGTAGAGGTCGACGACTTCGATCCGATATCGGCCCGCCAAGTATCGGTCGCAGATGTCCTTCAGGTTCGCAATCGCTCGCTGCGAGCGCGGAGTAAAGCCCGAAACGAAAAGCCGCAGCACATACTCGGGATCGGTCGGCGGCATCGCGTCCGCAAACGCTCGCGACGTGGCGGTCTGCTCTCTTCTGCCGCTCATAGGGAGCCCGTGCGTCTGCCCGACGACTTGTTGGGGCCGCGACCGCCGTTGTCGGCGAAGCCTCCGCCGTTGGCTGCGTCGTGCCGCTGTTGTGCCTCCCGCGCGGACCCGGTGACGAACCCGGCGGCGTCGCGATACACGCCGACCAGGGTCAATCCCCGATCGGTGATGACGAACTCCCGGATTTGGTTGGAGTGCGCGGTGCCTCGCGACTTTCGCACGCTAATCGCACGATTCCGTTCGCCTGCGACCTCGAAGCTCTGGAGCACGATCCACGTGTCGATCAAGGACGAGACCCCCGCATCGGAGTCCGCGTGCGATGCATCCGGTGCAAAGGCCCCTTGCGCGCTCGTGAGGAGGGCGGTGATGCCCTTGGTCTTCAGGTGATCCACGAGGCGGGTCAGCATCGCGCGAATTGCGCTCTTGTTGCCCACTGCGCTGAAGTCGGTCACCGGATCGAGAATGACGGTGGCGGGCTGGAAATCCTCGATGCTCTGATAAAACCTGAGGAGGTGCCTCTCGAGCCCGAAGCCCGACGGTCGCGTGGATATGATACGAAGGACGTTCTTCTTTTCCATGCTGGCCAAGTTCAACCCGATCGAGCTCATGTTGCGGATGAGCTGCGCCGGCGACTCCTCGAACGAGAAGAAGAGCGATGGCCGTTCGCGGCTGCACGTAGCCGCGAAGAGCGCCGCGACGCTCGTCTTGCCCGTACCGGAGCCGCCCGCCACCAATATGCTCGAGCCGCGGTGGTAACCGCCCCCGAGCATCTGGTCGAGCTCCGGGTTGCCACTGGAGATCCGTTCGGTCGAGGCTTCGTGAACGAGCTCGAGAGACGAAAGGGGGAGGACCGAAAACCCGTAATCGCCGATGAGGAACGGGTATTCGTCGATGCCGTGACGAGCGCCCCGGTACTTTACGATGCGCAGGCGCCTCGTCGAGATCTGATCCTCGACGCGAAGGTCGAGGAGGATCACGCAGTCGGACACGTACTCCTCGAGGCCGTTGCGTGTGAGCGATTTATCGCCGCGCTCGGCGGTTACGACCGCCGTCACCCCTTTGTCCTTCAGCCATCGAAAGAGGCGGCGCAGCTCGGAACGCAAAATGTCTTTGTTGGCGAGTCCCGCGAAGAGAACCTCGATCGTGTCGAGCAGAACGCGCTTGGCGCCGACGGCGTCGATCGCGTGAGCGAGCCGGATGAAAAGGCCGTCCAAGTTGTAATCGCGCGCTTCCTCGAACTCGGACGGTTCGAGCACCACCTGGTCCACGATCAGCTTTTTTTGCGCGATGAGGCCATTTAGGTCGAATCCGAATGATGCCACGTTGGCCGCCAACTCGTCGCCGCTCTCCTCGAATGTGAAGATCGCTCCCGGTTCGCCGTATTGGGTGGCGCCGCGAACGAGCGTCTCGAGCCCCAAAACCGTCTTTCCACAGCCTGGACCGCCACAGACGAGCGTAGGACGGCCGCGAGGCAGGCCCCCAGAAGTCAACTCGTCGAGGCCCGCGATGCCGGTTGGTGCCTTGCCGGGCTGGATCGACGCGTTTGAATGCGATTCTGCGGTTGGGGTCTTTGTCATGAAGCGCCATGGCGGCCGCTCGGAGCGACGATGGCGCTTTCGAGCCCGTAAAAAGGCAGAATCCTAAGCACCGTTCATGCCTGCGCCCCGGTGCAAGTCTGATAGCCGCCATTGGGAATGAAAAGCCGGACTCGTTCACACGCGTGGCGAGGCATGGTCCAGCGCGAAGCGTTCGGAACCTCACGGATGGCCGCGTGTCGCATTCCGTGGCATTCGGCAAACTTTCTGATGCAGATTGCGAAAGTCGCGGGGGCCGCCCGACCCGATTCTACGGGTGGGTCTAATCGCAAGTCCGTAGCCATCGGAAGCGGTTCTCATCCAGCGGACGATCCGCAAGAATCGGCGAAGGTTCCGGGATGTGCGGCATGCGCCGTGCATTGCGCTTCGCGGAGGAAGGTCTAAGTTTGGACGATGCTCTACGAATTTCTCTTGGCGAACTCCGAAGAGACGCTGGCGCGGGCTCGGAGGCGCGTCGCCACGAGGAGCGCACCCATGGCGACCGAGGCAGAGCTGACCGAGGGCCTCCCCGTATTTTTGCGTCAACTGGTGGACGCGCTGCGTCTCGCGGTATCGAGTCCGGAAGTCAATCACGAGTCCATCACGAATACCGCCCGACAGCACGGGAGGAACCTGCTGGATCACGGGTTCACGGTGGCGCAGGTGGTTCACGACTACGGCGACCTTTGCCAGGTGATCACGGAGCTGGCGGTGGAGCAGAACGCCGCTGTTTCGACGGCAGAGTTTCGCACCCTGAACCTTTGCCTCGACGATGCGATTGCTGGTGCGGTGAGTGAATACTCCCAGGAGCGCGAGCGTTCGATCCGCGATGAGGGCCGCCGGCGGGAGCGAACGATCCGAGACGAAGGCATCGAACGGCTCGGCAGTCTCGCGCACGAGATGCGCAATCTGCTCGGTTCGGCGATGCTCGCATTCGATAGTATCAAGAAGGGGATCGTCGCTCCCGGTGGCAGCACGAGCATGCTGCTGGCTCGAAGCCTGATGGGCCTTCAACGGCTCGTCGACCGCTCCCTCGCGGACGTGCGTCTCGACGTGGGCATACCGGCGCTCGAGCGGGTTCCCATCGCAGAACTCATCGAAGAGATCGAGATCAGCGCCTCGGCGCAGGCGAAGTCCCGAGAGATTGAGCTCGGCGTCACTACGGTCGATTCGACCGTCGTCGTCGAGGCCGATCGACAGATCCTCTCGGCGGCCGTTGCCAACTTGCTTCACAACGCCTTCAAGTTCACGCCAAAAAAGGGCCGCGTTGCGTTGATCGCCCGCTCGACCGCGGATCGCGTTCTCATCGACGTCGAGGACGGATGCGGCGGCCTTCCGCCAGGAACGGTCGAGGAGCTGTTTCGACCGTTCGCTCAACGAGGGAAAGATCGCACCGGACTTGGCCTCGGGCTGTCTATTTGCCTCAAAGCGGTCAAGGCGATGCAAGGAGACCTTCGCGTTCGCGACGTGCCCGGCAAAGGTTGCGTGTTCACGATCGACCTTCCGAAGCAAAGGCCTTTTTCTGCCACCCAGACGTAGCTCGTGAACGGAGGCTGCGAGCGAGCGGTTCGGATCATGCAGGCACCGGCGCCATGCAAAAAGAGAATACCGTCGTCGCCGTATACGCCACGCACCCGCAGGCGGAAGAAGCTGTTCGTGCTCTCCAGAGCACCGGCTTCGACATGAAGAAGCTATCGATCGTCGGGAAGGACTACCACACCGAGGAGCACGTCGTCGGCTTCTACAACGCCGGCGATCGAATGAAGTTCTGGGGCAAGCGGGGAGCCTTTTGGGGAACGTTCTGGGGAATGCTGTTCGGCTCCGCCCTCTTTCTCATCCCTGGAGTGGGCCACCTCATCGTTTTGGGTCCGCTCGTGGGTTGGATCGTCGGAGCTCTGGGCGAAGGCGCCATCATCGGCGGCCTCACGGCTCTCGGCGCGGGCCTGTACAGCATCGGAATCCCGAAAGACAGCATCTTGAAATACGAGACAGCGCTCAAAGCCGACCAGTTCGTCGTCGTCGCAAATGGCACTGTCGACGAACTGAGCGGCGCCAAGCGGGTCCTCGATAGGACTGGGCCCATTTCGGTCGACGAGCATCGCGCGTGATCGCAATCGTTTGAGGTGCTCTCCGAATGCACAGCGTTCGTGGCTCGGCACGGAAGACCCTGTCCGCGCCGGACTTCTTGGAATAAGGTCGGCGATCATGACGACCATCGGGCTCATCGGCGCAGGCCACATTGGTAGCCAGGTCGCGCGTCTCGCCGTCGCGCACGGCTACAACGTCGTGATCAGCAACTCGCGCGGCCCCGATACGCTTACGGATCTCGTCAAGGAGCTCGGCCCGAGGGCGCGCGCAGCAACCGCGGTCGACGCGGCGAAGGCGGGCGACATCGTCGTCGTCACGGTGCCGCTCAAGAACTACAAAAGCGTGCCGGTCGAACCCCTCGCCGGCAAGATCGTCATCGACACGAACAACTATTACCCGCAGCGCGACGGGCTTATGCCCGAGCTCGACAACGAGTCGACGACGACCGCTGAGCTCTTGCAGGCGCATCTTCCGACGTCGAGGGTGGTCAAGGCGTTCAACCATATCTATGCGGCCGAGCTCACCACGCACGGTCAGCCCGCCGGCACTCCGAACCGGCGCGCCCTCGTCATCGCGGGCAATGACGCGAGCGCGAAGGCCACGGTGACCAAGATACTCGACGCGTTCGGCTTCGACACGGTCGACGCAGGATCGCTCGAAGAAGGCTGGCGCATCCAGCGGGGCACCCCGGGCTACGGACCCCGACGAAATGCCGAGGAACTGCGAAAGGACCTTCAGGCGGCGAAGCGGTACCGAGATATGTGAGAGCGACGATCTCTTTTTGGCCTGCGTCTGCGAAGCAGACCGCCCACGAATTCGTGCTTGGCTAGCAAGAGAGAGGACGGCCCTCCCTGAGCATCTCGACACCGTTTACGGCTTTGACCCGCCCCCAGCGCACGGCCTTCGTCGCGGCGCTCGTAGGCTGGGCGCTCGACGCGTTCGACTTTTTTCTGTTCGTCTTCGCCGTCCACTCCATCGCTCACGAATTCAATGCGGCCGTGCACGCGGTCGCCCAGGGGATTTTTTGGACGCTGGCTATGCGCCCCATCGGGGCTCTGGCCTTCGGCTGGTTGGCGGAGAAGTACGGGCGGCGACCGATGCTGATGCTCAATGTCGTCAGCTACTCGGTGTTCGAGCTCAGCTCGGCCTTCGCCCCAAACTTGACGACGCTTCTCGTCTTGCGAGCCCTCTTCGGGATCGCCATGGGGGGCGAATGGGGTATCGGCGCCGCCCTCGCGCTCGAGACTTTGCCTGCCAAAAATCGCGGGTTTTTCTCGGGGCTTCTTCAGGAGGGATACGTGCTCGGCTATCTCTTGGCATCCCTCGTCTTCAAGTTCCTTTTCGAGCGAATCGGCTGGCGCGGAATGTTCGTCGTGGGTGCTGCGCCGGCGCTCCTCGTTTTCTACATTCGGCGGGCGGTCGAAGAGTCCCCGACGTGGCTCGCCGGATCGCACCGACGCCGCGCGGAAGGAAGCCAGGTCTTTGCGGCACTTGTCGGCCACTGGCGGACGTTGCTGTTTTTGGTGCTTCTCATGGCCTGCTTCAACGCCTTCAGCCACGGGTCGCAGGACCTCTACCCGACGTTCTTGCAGGTTCAGCACAAGTTCGACCCTTCGACGGTCGGCACGATCGCCATCGTTTACAACGTCGGGGCGCTCTGCGGCGGCGTATTCTTCGGGACGATCTCGGAGCGCATCGGGCGACGCCGCGCCATCATCCTCGCTGCATTACTCGCCTTGCCGGCGATCCCCTTGTGGGCATACTCGTCGACGGCGCCGATGTTCGCGGTCGGCGGGTTCGTCATGCAGTTCATGATCCAGGGCGCCTGGGGAATCGTGCCCGCGCACCTCAACGAGCTGTCCCCCCCGTCGGTCCGTGCGATTCTGCCCGGTTTCGCGTACCAGCTCGGCAACTTGGCCATGTCGAGGCTCGCGCCCTTTCAGGCCAAGTTCGCCGAGGACCGTGGCAACGACTATGCGTTCGTATTGTCGTGCACCATCGGCGTCGTTGCCCTGGCCCTGGCGTTCGTCACGCTCGTGGGACGCGAAGCGAAGGACACCGAGCTCGGCGCCGCGAGCGCCTGATGACGACGCGTTCTCGAAGTACGCGCTGCGGCGCCTCCCGGATCAGGCGACGTCGAAGCGATCGAGGTCCATTATCTTCGTCCACGCCGCGACGAACTCTCGGATGAACTTCTCCTGCGCGTCCGAGCTTGCGTAAACCTCCGCCAGCGCGCGGAGCTGCGCGTTCGAGCCGAAGACGAGATCGACCCGCGTGCCGGTCCACCTCACTTCTCCGGTTTTTCGATCGCGCCCTTCGAACGTGTCCTTCGCCTCCGACGTGGCTTTCCACTCCGTGCCCACATCCAGGAGATTTACGAAGAAGTCGTTGGTCAGCGCCCCCGGCCTCTTGGTGAGCACTCCGTGGCGCGACGATCCCGTGTTCGCGCCGAGTACGCGCAGACCACCGACGAGCACAGTCATCTCGGGTGCGGTCAGCGTGAGGAGCTGTGCCTTGTCGATGAGGAGCGCTTCCGCCGGTGCACTGTACCTGACCTTTTGGTAGTTGCGGAACCCGTCGGCGATCGGCTCCAGTGCGGCAAAAGACGCGACGTCGGTTTGCTCGGGCGAAGCGTCCGTACGCCCCGGCGTGAAGGGAACCGTCATCGGACATCCCGCCTTCTTCGCTGCCTCCTCGACTCCCGCGGCGCCACCGAGCACGATCAAATCCGCGAGCGAGACCTTCTTACCGTTGGCCGCTTCGTTGAACGCGCGCTGGACGCCCTCGAGGGTCGTGAGCACATTCGCCAGCTGTGCAGGCTGATTGACCGCCCACTCCTTCTGCGGAAGAAGACGAATTCGGGCCCCATTCGCACCGCCGCGCTTGTCGGAGGCCCGAAAGGTGGACGCCGACGCCCACGCGGTCGAGACGAGCTGCGAGACAGACAGGCCCGACGCGAGGATTTTGGCCTTCAGCGACGCGACGTCCTTCGCGTCGATCAACGGGTGATTGACCGCAGGAACCGGGTCCTGCCAGAGGAGCGCTTCCGAAGGGACCTCTGGCCCCAAATAGCGTGAGCGCGGACCCATGTCGCGGTGCGTGAGCTTGAACCAGGCCCGGGCGAACGCGTCGGCGAACTGGTCCGGATGCTCCATGAAGCGTCGCGAGATCTTCTCGTAGGCGGGATCGAACCGCAACGAAAGGTCCGTGGTCAGCAAGGAAGGCGCGAGGCGCTTCGATCCGTCGTGGGCTTGTGGAACCGTGCCGGCGCCTGCATCTCCCTTTGGTTTCCACTGATGCGCGCCGGCGGGACTCCTCGTGAGCTCCCACTCGTAGCCGAAGAGGTGCTTGAAGAAGTCGGTGCTCCACGTCGTCGGTGTCGTGGTCCACGTGACCTCGAGCCCGCTCGTGATCGCGTCGCGGCCCTTGCCGGTGCCGAAAGTGCTCTTCCAGCCGAAGCCTTGCTCTTCGATCTCGGCGGCTTCGGGGGCCGCGCCGACGTGCGTCGCAGGTCCGGCGCCGTGCGTCTTGCCGAACGTGTGGCCACCGGCGATGAGCGCCACGGTCTCTTCGTCGTTCATCGCCATGCGCGCGAAGGTCTCGCGGATGTCCTTCGCCGCAAGGACCGGATCGGGGTTGCCGTTCGGGCCTTCCGGGTTGACGTAGATGAGGCCCATCTGGACCGCCGCGAGCGGGTTTTCAAGGTCCCGTTCCCCCGAGTAGCGCTTGTCGCCACCGAGCCACGTCATTTCTGCCCCCCAATAGACGTCCAGATCCGGTTCCCAGACATCCTCGCGGCCACCGCCGAAGCCGAACGGCTTGAAGCCCATCGTTTCGAGAGCGACGTTGCCGGCGAGGATGAGCAAGTCCGCCCACGAGATCTTACGGCCGTACTTCTGCTTGATCGGCCAGAGCAGGCGACGTGCCTTGTCCAAGTTGACGTTGTCCGGCCAGCTGTTGAGCGGCGCGAAGCGCTGTTGGCCGCGCCCGCCGCCTCCGCGGCCGTCGCCGATGCGGTAGGTGCCCGCGCTGTGCCACGCCATGCGGATGAATAGAGGGCCGTAGTGGCCGAAGTCCGCCGGCCACCAGTCCTGCGAGATCGTCATCAGCGCCGCGACGTCCTTCTTCAGCGCCGCGAAGTCGAGACTCTCGAACTCCTTACGGTAGTCGAATTCTTCGCCCATCGGGTTGGACTTGGAAGAGTGCTGGTGAAGGATGTCCAGCCGGAGCTCGTGCGGCCACCAATCGCGATTCGAGGTGCCGGCGCCCAGAGCCGGACGGAAGGGGCATTTCGTTTCGGTCGTCATGATGTTCTACCTCTTCGCTCACCTTGGGGTCTCGGGCTTGATTGGTCCAAGACGAAGTATCTACTACACTGATAGGTCATGACTGTCAGTGCTCATGACCTTTCACCTCGTCAGCTCCAGTACGTCGTGACGGTGGCGGAGACGCTCGGCTTCCGCAAGGCCGCGGAGCTCTGCCACGTTTCGCAACCGACGCTCAGCGCGCAGGTGAAGCACCTGGAGGAGGTCCTCGGTGTTCGCCTCTTCGAGCGCGATCGACGGCGGGTGCTGCTCACCGCGGCCGGGGCCGTCGTCTTGACGCACGCGCGCCGGGTCCTCTTGGAGATTGACGACATGATCGCCGCCGCCAACCAGCTCGCCGATCCGCTCTCGGGCACATTTCGGATCGGCGTCCTCCCCACCATCGCACCATACCTTCTTCCGGAGGTGATGCCCGCCGTGCGCGTACGATACCCAAAGCTGAAGCTCGTGTTTCGCGAAGAGAAGACCGACGTAGTCGTGGCGGACCTACATGAAGGACGGCTCGACGGGGGATTGCTCGCACTGGAGGCAGACATCGGCGACTGGTCCTCGGGCCGTATCAAGGATGACCCCTTCGTCCTCGCGGTTCCGAAAGGGCACCCGCTCGCTCGCAAGAAGCGCATCGCCGAGCGCGATCTCGCTGGCGAGAAAATTCTCCTTCTCGACGAGGGACACTGCTTCCGCGCGCAGGCACTCTCGGTCTGCAAGCAAGCCGGAGCGCAAGAGACCGAGCTTCGCGCGACCAGCCTCTCGACGCTGGCGCAGATGGTCTCGTCGGGGTCGGGCATCACGCTCCTTCCTCAGATCGCGGTTGCCGTCGAAAACCGCCGCGGCCAGCTCGAGATTCGACCATTTTCTTCCCCCGCGCCCCATCGAACGATCGCGCTGATCTGGCGCCCGCAGTCACCCTTCGCAGAGACCCTTCGTGAGCTCGCGGGCGTGCTTCGATCGGCTCTGCGCGGATCGAAGGGATCGAGCCTGGAGTTCTGAATCGGGCAACGACCGCGACGGGCAAGCGGAAGGGCTGCGGTCCCAACCGGAGGAGCTACCGGCTCTGTTTCGGTATGACTCCGTGGCCGCTTCGCCTTGATCCGACGCGGCACGACTGGCACGATCGCCTTCGTGAGCCTTTCGCAGAGCCGCTACTTCGTGGCCGTCGCTGAGGAGGGGAACGTGGGGCGCGCAGCACGGCGCCTTCACGTGGCCCAACCACCCGTGAGTCGACAAGTCCGAGCGCTCGAGGACGAGATCAGGGCGCAGCGCTTCGAACGCACTCCGATCCTAGAAGCTCTCCGAGCGGCGCGATGATGAGGGCATCTTTCCGCGCCGGCGAGGCCCTGTTCGCAGTCGCGATCCTCGCCTCTCTCGGTTGCTCGAGGCCGAGCGGCGATACGACGGAGAAACCGGGGCGGATCGATGCGTCGCCCATGAGCGCGCCCTTGCCGTCCGCAATGGCCGCGCCAATGTCTTCGGCCGCGCCGGCCCCGCCGATGAAGGAATATACGTCGCCGCCCGCCGATCGCGTCGGAGTGCTCGCGCCGGGCACCGGTATCGCCGTGGGACAGAAGGTACCGGACGTCCACGCGCGCGACCTTGATGGCAAGGACGTGTCCCTGTCGTCGCTCTATGCGAAGGGGCCCATCCTGCTCGCGTTCTACCGCGGTGGCTGGTGTCCTTTCTGCAACTCGGAGAACCACGCGCTGGCGACCGCGTACCCCGAGTACCAAAGGCGAGGGGTGACCCCGGTCACCGTCAGCGTCGACAAGCCCGATGCGCTGGCGAAGACGAAGGCCACCTACTCCATCCCGTTTCCGGTACTCAGCGACAGCGACGCGGTGATGATCGAGGCGTTCCACGTCGTCAACAAGGTCGACGATGCGACCCTCGCGAAGATGAAGGGTTTCGGGGTGGATCTCGAGAGCTACGCCGGCAAGCCGCACCACGAGATCGCAATTCCGTCGCTCTTCCTAATCGATCGCAGCGGCGTCGTGCGCTGGGCGCACTCGGATCCCGAGTTCAAGGTTCGCCCCTCTACGGCGCAGATCCTTGCGGCGATCGACGGCGCCAAGCTGGCCGGCCATTGACTCGGCCGGCCGCAAGGAGAAATGACAACACGAACGCCAAACACGACAACCGTTTCCTCGATTCGTCACGGACTCCTGGCGCAGCGCATGCCGATGAGGCCGTACCGGTCCGCCGGGTAGTTGAAGTTGCGCGACGGCGGGAGCAAGAACGACGCGAGGTAGTTGAACGTGCCGCCCCGGACCACGCGGAACGAGGCTGCTGTCGAGTCGGCACAATCCACGCACGGATTTGAATACGGCCCGTACCAGTCCACGTTCCACTGCCACATGTTCCCGGTCAGATCCAGCTGGCCCCACAGCCCGGCCCCGAGCGTGGCAGCTCCCACGGGGGCGATATTCGACACTCCGGTGCAGGGCGAAAGGGTGTTAGTCGGCCAGTAGCAGTGTCCTTGCGCGTCACCGTAGATGGCATATTGATTCTGGCTTCCTGGATCGACCGTTCCCCACGGGTACTCGCGCTGCTGGCTTCCGCCCGCCGCGGCGTATTCCAACTCAGCCTCGCTCGGCAGGAAGCCGCCGTCCCATATGCAGAACGCGTAGGACTCGTACCAATTGACGCAGTCGATCGGCAGGTTCTCCTGACTGCCGGCGGCGCTCGTCCACGTCGCGAACATCGGGTCGCAGGCGAGGTTCACGTCCGTGGGACCGATGTTGGCGTCGTCCGTGGCGACCCACCCCGGCTCGTATCCTCCACCGCCGCTGCTATTCGCGAGCCCCAGCCCCCCGTGGAGGTGCGTATGCTTGCCAGAGGCCACCGGCGGAGTCCAACCGCCTTTCCATGCCGCTACGAACTGGCGGAATCGCCCGACTGTCACGTCGTACTTGTCGAGACGAAAGCTGCTGACCCTCGCGGGGTCCGCCTCGCCGGTCGGTCCGCCGTCCGCAGCCAGGGTCGCCGTGTACCCGTTTCCACCGTCGGTGGCGGGGCCGACAGAATCGTAGGTTCGGTAGTAGGCGGCCCCCGGCACGGCGAGGCTCGTGCAGCAGCTATCGCTCGCCGCGCCGCAATTCGTCAGCCCCGGGCCGCCGGGGGCGCAGCTCGCCGGTTCGGGTGAGGCGTCCCCACGGGCATCCTCCGGCCGCGTCTCCCCACCGGCGCCGCCCTCTCCGTGCGCCTCCGGCTGCGCGCCGACGAGCTCTGCGTCCCGTCCACAACTCACTGCCACCGACACAGCCGCGACGATCGGGAGGGCGATGGCCATTTGCAGCGTCGTGCGCGGAACGCCTGGCGGAATGTCGAGCCGTCGATCGCGCCCGCGATGTGTCCGCTGCGCGCGCGCAACCACCGGTGTCCGAAGAGACATCGTCGGCGATTCTCCCATGAATTCAGTGCCAATCGCAGCGCTCGGGGTCTGGATGGCACGAAGTCACGACCGAACCTGACACACGCCGCAGAACACGGTCGTGCGTCCACCCAAAACGATACTGGACAAGCGCGTTCTGCAGCGAGGACAGGGCTTGCCCGCGCGGCCGTAGACGAAGAAGGAATCGGTGAGGCCGGCCCTGCGTCCTTTGGCGCCCGCGAGCTCGCGCGCGATCGCACGCTGGAGGCCGCGGGCGATCGCGCGCGCGTCGGCGGGAAGGATCAGCGCGTTGCCCGGGGACCGCGGATCGATGCGCGCCATCCACAAGCCCTCCGTCGCCAAGATGTTGCCGACGCCCGCGAAGACGCGCTGGTCCATGATCACCTCCTTCACCGCGCGACGCCCCTTCGCGAGCACCTGGGAGAAGCGGCCAATGTCGATGCGGTCCGCGAATGGATCAGGCCCCAACGCGGTCCATTCCGCGATGTCTTCGCGCACGGCGAGCAGCCGTCCGAAGCGACGTGCGTCCAGGTACCGCACGCTGCACGCGCGATCGCGACGGACGACGTCGATCCGGGCGCGCTCGAAGCGCACGACAGGCGCACCGAGGGCGACGCGCACCCAGGCGCCGGTCATCCCCAGATGCGAGAAGACTTTGCCGCCGTCGTCGAGGTCAAGGCGCAGCCACTTTCCTCGTCGCTCGATGTGCTCGAAGCCCTTCCCAACGAGCGCGCGCGAGAGAGGCCGCGGCGACGCGGGGCGTGACAGGCGCGCGTCCGCGGTGACAGCCGCGGTCACGACCGCGCCGATGAGCCACCGCTTCAGATCCCGCCGGGCGATCTCGACGTCGGGTAGCTCCGGCACGGCGAGCGTCACTTTAGGCGCGCAGGGCGGTGCGACCAAGTGACTATAGACAGCCTGGAAGGTCGGCGTACGGTTGCCCGCGCTCGACGTGCGAAGGGCAGGACCCTGTGGGAGTCATTCTCGCACCGATCATGGCCGACAAGCTCAACGCGTGGCAGGGCTTCATGGAAGAACTCGGCGGCCCAGATGCCCGAGCGCAAGCTCTCCTGGACGGCCTGAGGTCTCTGCTTGCGGAGTGCGGGCTTGCGCGCCGGCGTCGCTCACGTTTCGTAATCAAAACATCGACGAAAGGAACTTCATGTCGATGACGCAAGCGGCCGTTGTTCTCGGTGCATCAGGATCAGTCGGCAACGAGCTGATCAAGGAGCTGATTCGCATTGGATCGTTCAAACCCGTCGTGACCCTCGTACGTCGTTCGCAGCCCGATCAGGTCGCGATGGCACGTGCTGCGGGTGTCGAACTGCGCGAAACGCTCGTTCCCGCAATGGATCCGGCCGGTCTTGAAACGGCGACAACGGAAGCCCTTCGTTCGCTCGAAGGCTACGTCGCCGGATTCAGTGTGTTGGGCGTCGGGGCCGGCACCGCGAAACTCACGATCGACGAGCATCGCGCGGTCGACGTGCAATTGAACGCGGCCTTTGCGCGAGGGCTGAAGGCATCGGGGCGAGTGATGCACCTGGCGTTCATGTCTGCCGCCGGCGCGGATCCCACCGCGTCGGCAACCGGCTCAGGCGCTGCTGGGATGGCCCGCTACGCCCGGGTGAAAGGCGAGGCCGAAGAGGCAGTGAAAGAGAGCGGTCCGGCGGTCGTGAGCATCTTCCGGCCGGCGATGATCATCGGATCGCAACACACACCGTGGCTGCTCGAGAAAGTTCTTCCTGCACTCTCGTTCGTGACGCCCGCGAAATACAAGTCGATCACCGTCGAGCAGATCGCGAAGGCGATGATCGCGACGTCACTGAACGCGCCGGCGAAATCGCACGTCTACCATTACCCCGAAATGATGGCGTTGAATCGGTGATCGCCCGGCGTAGACTCTGCGCATTCGGCGGAGGAAAGCGATGCGCTGGTACCATTACATTGCGTACTTCTTCGGGGGTGCTTTCCTGGCGAACACGCTCCCCCATCTCGGCAACGGCATCTCGGGGCACCCCTTCCAAAGTCCATTCGCTTCACCGCCAGGAGAAGGCTTGTCCTCTTCGACAGTGAACGTCCTCTGGGGACTGTTCAACCTGGCCGTCGGCTATCTGCTTGTCTGCCGGGTCGGGACCTTCGATCTCCGCAAGACGCAGCATGTGCTCGTCCTCGGTGCGGGCATCCTGATCATGTCCGTCATGCTTGCCCGCGGATTCGGTCGTTTCCATGGCGGCCTGTAAACGATGAGGGCAAGCTCTCGGTCTTGGTGTCGCGGTCTCGAACGTGGACCCCCCAGGGCTACTTCAACTGGCTGTCTTTGCTGCCTCGGCGGTTGTAGAGGCTTTGATGCACATCGAGCCGGTCCGCCTCGGATTGGCACGGGACGCACTTCCGCACGCCCGGCAACGCGTGGCGCCGCGCTTCGGGAATCGGCTCGCCGCACTCCTCACAGGCGAGGGGGCTCTCTCCCTGCGCGAGCCGGCTCCGCGCCCGTTTGACCGCGCTGTCGACCGTCGCGTCGATCTGATCTTGCACGGCGCCGTCCTGCGCCCAACCGACCGCCATGGTGGAAACATAAGGCAAGAACGGAGAGTGTCGAGACGTCCGTGGCAGCGGCGGGGTGCTCCGCGTCGTCCAGAATGGGCTGAGCTTCGTCGTTTACGCATTGCGGTCCCGTTCGTTGTTCTTGGCACGCAGACCACCCGCCTTTGGTGGGCTTGGTGGGCTGCGAGACGCGGGACGGTTTCATCCTCTCACTTCGCTGCGTCCGCGAAGTAGTGCCCCTCGGCGAGGTCGGCGAGCAGCCCCGGATGCGTCGGCTCCCACTTCAGGAGCGTCCGGGTGCGCGCGCTCGACGCCGGGTTGCTGATCTGCGCGAAGTGCGCCATGCCGCCGAGGTAGTTCGGAGCTTCGTCGGCAGAGACGCCCTTCGCCGGAACGCCGACCCCCTTGCCGATGGCTTCAGCGATCGCGCGGAACGAGACGCCCTCGTCGGCGACGCCGTGGAGGCGCGTGCCGGGGGGCGCCGATTCGAGGGCGAGCCGATAGAGCTTCGCAGCGTCGAGCGTGTGGACGGCCGGCCAGACGTTCGCGCCATCGCCGATGTAGACCGAGAAGCCGTTCTTGCGCGCCGCGGCGACGAACATCGGCACGAAGCCGTGGTGATCGAGCGAGCTGTGCACGGTCGGCGGGAGGCGAACGACCGAGGACCGCACGCCTCGCTCCGCCAGTGCGATGACGGCGTTCTCGCCGTCGACGCGCGGTCCGCCCGTCACGACGTCTTCCTCCGTACCGCTGCGCGTGATGCCGCCGAAGAGGGCGAGCTGCGCCGTTCCCGCCGTATTCACGAAGGGCTTGTTCGAGCCGATCAGTGCCTCGCCGAACGCCTTCACGACGCGAGTATCGTGTTCGGCGGCCTTCACGAACCCGTCCGGCGTGCCGCCGAAGGCGAGGTCGTGCTTGTACCCGAGATGGATGACGCCCTCGGCGGCCTTGGCGGCGGCGGCCAGCCCGGCGAGATCGTCGAGATCTCCACGAACGACTTCGGCACCCGCCCTCCTGAGCTTCTCCGCCGACGCCTCGGACCGCGCCAGTCCGGCGACCTTGTGCCCAGCGCCGAGCAGCTCGGCGACGACCGCGAAACCGATGTGACCACTCGCTCCAGTGACGAAAACGCGCATGGGGGCCTCCTGATGACAGAAACTGCAATGGGTGTAGCAGGCGATTGCAGCATCTGCAATCCTGACGACAGCTACTGAAATTGCTACCATGGCGATGCGATGGCGCGCTGGGAACCGAACGCAAGCGGACGGCTCACCGAAGCGGCGATGGAGCTCTTCGCCGAGCGCGGTTACGGCAAGACCACCGTCGAGGACATCGCTGCGCGCGCCGGCCTCACGGAGCGCACGTTCTTCAACTACTTCACGGACAAGAGGGAGGTGCTTTTCGCGGGCTCGGAGCATTTCGTCAAACAAGTCGTCGACGCCGTGCGCGCCGCCCCGAAGTCGAGCGCGCCCCTCGACACGGTGCTCTGGGCCTACGAGTCGACCAACGACTTCTTCGAGGAGCGCCGAGCATTCGCGCGCAAGCGCAGCGCGCTCATCGCGGCACATCCCGAGCTACAAGAGCGCGAGCTCGTCAAGATGATGTCGCTCGCGGCCGCGATGGCCGAGATCCTGAAAGACCGCGGGACCTCGGCTACGGCGGCGAGCCTGGCCGCCGAAGCGGGCCTCGCCGTCCTTCGAGTCGGCTTCGAGCAATGGGCGAAGGACACCAAGGACCGGAGCCTGATCTTCCACTTGCGCGCTGCGCGTCGGCAGCTCGAAGCGGTCGTGGACCGCGCGAAGAGGGGGGATCGAGCGGGGTGAACGCGCCCGCGTGACGCCAACGAAACGGCCTGATCAAGCCGGGGCCGTTGTTCCCGCGTTCTCTCTTCATGTAGACAAATCACACCCTAGGAGGATACCCATGCAACTCGTCCACATCTACCTAAACTTCGCCGGCAACACCGAAGAGGCCTTCAACTTCTACGCGAAGGTGTTCGGCACGCGGATCCTCATGAGGATGACCTACGGCGAAACCCCGTTCGTCAAGGACGCGCCGGAGAGCGCGAAGAGCAAGATCATGCATATTCAACTGCCGATTACCGAAGCGGTGCATTTGATGGGGAGCGACGCCGTGGAAGGGATTAGCCCGCCGTTCAAGGTGTGCACCCGGCCGTACGTCAATGTCCCCGACGTTCACATTTCGATCGTCGCGAACGACAAGGCGGAGGCCGATCGCGTGTTCCAGGCGCTCAGCAGCGACGGCGGAAAAGTCCAAATGCCGATCGCGAACGCGCCTTGGGGGCCGTACTTCGGCATGTGCGAGGACCGCTTCGGCACGCAGTGGATGGTGAGCCTGCCGACGCCGGCGTGAGCCCGAACCTGTTCCGCGACTGGATCGCGACGAAAAACGGCATGCGCGATCGATGCGCAACTCTTACGGGACCGTGGGGGCGCTGCCCGGCGCGCCGTCCCTGGCGAAGCGCCGGGCATAATATCGGCGCCAGATCGTCAGTCCGATGGCGAGGACGGCAATCGGGGCGGCCCACACGGCGAGATCGAACGTACGCATGCCGAAGCGCCGTGCGTTCACGACGACGAACGCGGTGACGGTCGTGATGCAGGACGTCCCCATCCCATTCATGTGCGCGAGGAACCACTCGCGCTCGTGGGCCGGAGGGGTCAGCCAGAACCGGAGGTGCGCCACGCCGATTACGAAGCCTAGCGCCGCGAAGAGGACGTAGAGGACCGTCGACCGGTAGACGCCGAACGCCGCGAGCGCGACGGCGCCGGCGACGAGGAGAAGCGGCGGGATAAGGTCGATCGCGGCTCGCGACGCGCCCGCGCGTTCCTTCGTCCGGAGGGCGCGCACGCCGAGCTGAGCGCTCGCGCCAGCCAGGACGCTGACGTACGCGAGGAAGATGCCCGCGCGCCACCGCAATGGGCTGCCGCCGCTCACGAGCTGGATGCATAACAGGAAACCCGTAATCGCGAGCGTGGTCGCCGCGGCGACGTAGACCCATCCGACGCGGCGGTGCGTTCGCCCGCCCTTCTTCGTGACCAGCGGGACCCAGAAAACCAAGAGCGCGACCGCTCCCGCGGTGATGTGAACCGCGAGCAGACTCTGGAACAGGAGCGCCATGGGAGCCATCGTGCGCTCTCGCCGACGATCGTACATGAGCCGTTCGTCTTGCCGGCCTGTCGATTCTTCTTGTGACTTTCGGCCCATGGCGGGCGCGCGGCAACGCTCGTACCCTGGCCTTGGCGATGATTCGAGCCCATTCGGCGTGTCCACTCGTCGGGGCCGGGTTCGTGGTCTGGATGGCGGCGGGCGTGCCCCAGGTAGCGGCTTGGGCGTCAGGACGAGCTTTCTTCGGGCAACGCTCTCTCGTTTGGTGCGCCGCCTATGGAGCGTTCGCGATTGGTTTCCACCTCGTGGCGTGGACGGTGCGGCGCGGCGCGTGGCGTGCGGCAGCGCTCGCTGGGCAAAGCGGGGCGGCGCTCGTCGCGCTGGCCATCGGCAACACCGGGTTCGAGGGGGCGCTGCTCTGCGTCGTCGCCGGCGAAGCGCCGCTCGTCGTGGGCGAGAGAAGCGGGTTCGCCTGGGTGATCGCGCAGACCGCGGCGATGGTGGCGGTCGACCTGGTGAGCCCTTACCGTAGTCGAGCGGCCCACTTTTCGGCGGTTGCCTATGCCGGCTTTCAACTGTTCGCCTTCGGCGCTTCGCGGCTCGTCGTACGCGAAGCGCAAGCGCGTGCGGAGCTTGAGCGAGTGCACGCCGAGCTGCTCGCCACGCGCGAGCTCTTCGCTGACAGTACCCGCACCGCCGAGCGGCTGCACATTGCACGTGAGCTTCACGACGCGCTCGGCCACCACCTGACCGCCCTGAACCTTCAGCTCGAGCTCGCCCGAAACATCGCCGACCGGCAAACCAAGGAACCGGTCGACCACGCGCACGCCCTCACGAAGGAGCTCCTCGTCGAGCTCAGGAGCGTCGTGAGCTCGATGCGTGAGGACGCGCCGCTCGATCTCTCGGGCGCCCTTCGAACCTTGGCCTCTGGCATCCCGCACCCGCGTGTGCATCTCGATTTGGAGAGCGACCTCCGGGTCGAGGCGGCCCTCGCCCATACCATCTTTCGCTGCGTCCAGGAGGCGCTCACGAATGCCGTGCGCCACGCCGGAGCGGAGAACGTCTTTCTGTCTATCGCGACGAAGGGCGATTCCGTCGCGGTGACCGTGAGGGACGACGGGCGAGGCGCCGCGGAGTTGAGGGTGGGGCACGGGCTGTCGGGACTGAGGGAGAGGATCGAAGGGATGGGCGGGAAGATCGAGGTCGAGGCCCAGGCGGGCGTAGGTCTCACTCTGCGCGCGCTCCTCCCGGCGCGGGCGGGCGCTTCGTGATTCGCGTCGCGATCGCAGATGACCAGACGCTCGTCCGGCAGGGGATCAAGGGCCTCCTCGAGCTCACCTCGGACATCCGCGTCGTCGCCGAGGCGTCCGACGGAGACGAGGTGCTCCGGATCCTGACGACGATCGACGTCGATGTCGCGCTCCTCGACGTCCGTATGCCACACAAGACCGGTGTCGAGGTTCTGGCCGCACTCGGACCAATGGCGTCACGCCCGCCCTGCATCCTCCTCACGACGTTCGACGACGACGCCGTCGCGATCGAAGCGATCAAGCTGGGCGCCCGCGGGTTCCTTCTCAAAGACGTCTCGCTCGAGCAACTCGCCGAGGCCGTGCGCACCGTCGCTGCGGGAGGGACGCTCATCAACCCTGCCGTCACCGAGCGCGTCGTTCGCGGCCTCGCCCGCCTCGCAGCCAGCGTTCCCGCCTCGCCCGTCCCTGCCACGCTCACCAAGCGCGAGCTCGACGTCCTGCGACTCATCGCCGCAGGACATAGCAACAGAGAGATCTCGATGGCACTCGGCACCGCCGAAGCGACGGTGAAGAATCAAGCGTCGACCATTTTCGGCAAGCTCGGGGTACGTGACCGGACCCGCGCCGTGCTGCGCGCCATCGAGCTGGGAGTCCTCTGACGAAGCCCACGTACGACTGCATTCCCCTTCGGGGGCGCCTTCCTCGCCGCGCAAAGACCGCATGGTGACCGAACACCCGCCGACGATGCGGCTGGCGATCGACGAGGCCGAGCGAGCGCGAGCGGGACCGGGGGCCTGCGCCGCAGCTCGAACGCTCGCGCCGCTATTGAATCGTCACGCCGAGAAAGCAGAAGTTGTATGGAGTCACGAGTTCATCGCTGCCGGGCACGATAAGCTGAAACGTCGTGATGCTATCGCCCGGTTGAAACGACTGACCGCTGTTGTCCCAGCATTTCGAGTTGAAACTGGACAGTGGAATGGTGACCGGTCCCGTCGACTGCGCCAGGGTGTAGCACCAGAGGTTGTTCCCGCTGTCGGCCAGCTGCACCCGAAGCGTCGATCCACCGAAGTTCTCGAAGCCAAGGGTCATCGAGCTGCCGGAAATTGCGAGCGCGCTCGTCATGCCGCCGGCCGGGGACTCGGTTTGATTCACGTTGAATCCGGCGCCCGCCCACGATTGGAACGCGCCGTTCGGAGCGACCGATCCGGACGCGCAGAAAGCCGCTGAACCGTAGGTCAGCGTGATGGTCGAGGGAGAGCCCGCGGTATAGGAGGCGACGTATCCCTGGAGTGCGACCGAGCCAGCGTCGACCGTAACGTAGCCGTCCGAGCCGACGGTGGGAGCGCCGACTACGTTCGCGTCAGCGGCCAAGTTCCCATTTGCCGTGAAGTCGGTGACCGCGCTTCCGATCCCCATGTCGGTTGCGGCATCGATGGCGACGACTGACGCAGCATTACTCGTATCGGCCGCGGCATCTTGGAACGCGACCCCATTCATCGTTGGCGTCGTCGTCGCGCCTGCCTCGGTCCCTTGCGTCGTCGCGCCGGCGTCGTGGGCTGACCGAATCCCTTCGGCCGCGCCGCCGCAATCCGCTACCGACAACGCGAGAGCGGCCGCCGTGATGCCTGCCAATTCAATGTGAATAATGGCCCGCTGCCACTCTCGATTCATTGCAACCCTCGCAGTCGAAGACGCTGAGCGCGCCCCCTGGCCTGCAAGGCAACTTGAATGCCGGGACGTTTCTGGCCTCGCGCGCGTAAGCACCCGCTGCCACGAAGTGGCTGGTTTCTCGCGACCGCGACATTAGTGGGTAGGTCCCGACAAGCGTTTGGTCCCTGCTGAGGGCAAGAGCCTGACGAGGGTTCGTCGTCGGAAGACGACGGTTCGGCGAACGCTGCGCGGTCGCCTCGGGGCGAAATGGCAGCGCATTCAATCCTCACGAACTCCCATGGCGACGCCGTAAGCTACGCCGCTGAACATACCGTTTGGCGGGGTCCGAAGGCGCGGATGCGTTTAATCCGGTCCCGAGCGAGCGCGCGCTCCCGGTCGGCATCTTCTTCTCCGGTGACCTCGTTAGCCGCCGACGGCAGGACGACCGGCTCTATCCCGTCCGCGCAATTACCAAGGGCCAGCACGTGCGCTTGCGGGCGAGTGGCGTGGGACGCGTGCCCTCTTGCCGGTCCTTCAGCAGCCGGCGCCAGGTCTCGGCTCGTCACAAGTCATTTTCGGGTGGCACCCGGGCCTCCGAACGCCGAGCTCAACGTCCCTTTCCGAACGGTTCGAGGTCCTCGCAGCCTTGCGCGAGCAGGGACTGATCCGTCATCTCGGTCTGAGCAACGTCGATGCCGAACATCTCGCCGAGGCCCGCGCCATCGCCCCGGTCGCGGCCGCGCTCTCCCGTGACTCGTCGGCCGGCGCTAGTCAGGCCGATGCTTCTTGAAAAGCCTGGGAGCCTCGTCGCAGAGTCCCTTGATCTCATTTCGGTACGCGCTCTCGAAGAGCGCCTCGCGCGTCGGGTAATGGCGGTAGAGCGTTCTACTGTAGATGAAGGATTGGCCGCCGCGTGGACGCGAGCCCTTCTTCGTCCCGTCGTCGAGAGATCGCGCGAGCAGGGCATCCCCGGCCTGTTCGACGGCGAGCACATCTTCACCCTTGAGCCCGTCGACGGCGGTCGAACGAGACTCAGGCAGCGTGAGGTCTTCACCGGCGTCCTCGTCCCCTTTGGTCTCGACACCACGGGCCGGGTCGTCGGCTATGATGGGGCGTACGGTCATTTTGCACTCGCTGCTGGGGACGCCCGCAGGGCCGCGCTGGCGACGAGAAGCTCGGTCTCCGCCCACAAGCGTTCGGCGAGCGCCTCGTCGAGCGCTGACTTGCCCGGCTTCTTCTCTTTCGCGTCGGCGAAGTAGCGACCTGAGATCCCTGCTGCCTCGGGCGCGGTCGCGAGGTAGAGCGAGGTACGTGCGCCTTGCTCAGGGGACTTGAAGAACCACTTCGCGATCAGGCGTATGGGTGCGGGGTAGTCTCGCGCAAGCTCCGTCGCGATCACGCCGGGGTGAAGCCCGTTCACCCCGACCCTGGTCCCGTCCAGACGCTTCGACAGCGCGCGAACGAAGAGCATGTTCGCGAGCTTCGACCGCGGATATGAGCCGCTCCAGGTCTTCTCCATCGC
>JBAULD010000657.1:0-3770 GCA_049578005.1 Polyangiaceae bacterium | reverse complement strand
CCGTCCGCTGGGCAAAGCGCGTGCATCACGCGGCGCTCTCGAAGGCCGTCGATGTCGGCCGCGGGATGCGGGTGCTCGTATTTTGAGCGCTACGGAGGCGTCGTTTCGTTCGCTCCGGCGTCCTCGGAAGCGTCGGTCGGCGGCTCGGCCGCTTCCGTGGGCTCCGTGCCGGCGAGGAAGACTTCGTCCAGCACGTCGGGATCGTCGGAGTACGGGAGCGCCCCGGTCCGCTGATCGATCGTCACGGTCACGAGTCCCGGTGGTCGCGCGAAATCGACACGCGGTTTGCCTTCGGTCGCCGCCTTCATGAATGACATCCACGCGGGCAGCGCGGTCACGGCGCCTTGCTCGCCGGGGCCGAGCGCTCGGCCGTCGTCGAACCCGATCCACACGACCGCGGCGACCTCGGTCGAGTATCCAGCAAACCAAGTGTCCTTCGGTCCGTTGGACGTACCGGTCTTGCCCGCGAGCGGTCGCCCCAACGATTTCGCGCGCGCGCCGGTTCCGTGATCGATGACGCTCGTGAGCATGCTCGTCACGAGATAAGCCTCGGCCTCGTCGAGGACGCGACGCCCGGGCGGGGCGGCCGGGGGGGCTACCTCTTTGCCGTCCGGTCCGCTGATCCGGAGGACGGCGTGCGGCTCCTCGTACGTACCGCCGGCGGCGAACGTGGCGTAGGCCCCCGCGAGCTCGATCGGCTTGAGCTCGTAGCTCCCCAGCGCGAGCGAGAGGTCCGGCTTCATCGGCGACTCGATCCCGAGGGCCTGGGCCCAGGACACGACGTTCGCGGGTCCGACGTCGCGCAGCACCCGGACGGCAGCGACGTTCACGCTGTTGGCGAGCGCTTCCCGCAGGCGAAGAAGGTCGTGCCCGCGCCAGCCTTCGAAGTTGCTTGGCCGGTACCCCCCCTCGAACACGTCGGGGCTGGGGTCGACCAGCGTCGCTGGAGTGAACCTCCGCGAGTGGAGCGCGTAGGAGTACACGATCGGTTTGAACGTCGACCCTGGCTGCCTTCTCGACTGCGTCGCGCGATCGAGCGTGCCCGCACGTCCCTCGTATCCTCCGACGAGCGCGAGGATTTCGCGCGTGCGCACGTCGATCGCAACCAGCGCGCCTTCGGGGCCCGTTTCCATGCGGAGGGGGACTCTCGCGTTCGGCGAGTCGGAAGCGGCGGCGAGCAGGCTCACGCGCACGTGAGCCCCAGCCGGGGCGAACGCGCTCGGAGCGAGGTTGCCTGGATTATAGCGGTCGAAGTCGGCGAGCTTCACGGTCCCCGTCACGGTGCCGACGCGCACGTCGAACGTGCCGGCGGAATCGTCTGCGCTCACGACGACGCCCACGAGGACCTTGTGGTGCTCGAAGACGGGAGTCCCCTCGAACGGCGCGAGCGGGTCGCGGGGCGGGGCGGCACGGCCCTTCTTGGCGGCGATCTTCTTGTCGGCAGGGGGCGGCGGCACTTTGAGCGGGCCGGTCAGTCCGTGGCGCTTGTCGTAGGCGGCGAGCGCCTCGCGCAGACCCTTGCGCGCAGCGGCCTGGAGCTTCGGATCGATCGACGTGAGAATGGTGAACCCGCCGAGGTGAGCCTGCTCGGGCTCCACTCGGTAGAGCGCGCCCCTCGCGAGCTCGACGCCTTCGGGCGCCACGTCGCTCGGCGCCTCGATCGGCGGCGCGAGCGTGGCCGGCTCGTCCTTCGCCGTCTTCCATTGAGCCTCGCTGAGAAAGCCTTTGGCCCGCATCTGATCGAGCACGTACGCGCGGCGGGAGAGCGCCGCCCCCATGTTGGTGCGCGGATAAAACTCGTGGGGATTGGCGATCCGTCCCGCGATGAGTGCCGCTTGAGCGACGGTGATGTCGCGAGCGCTTTTCCCGAAATCGTCGCGAGCCGCTTCCTCGATTCCGTACCGCCCGCGGCCGAAGTAAACCTGGTTCAAGTAGACTTCCAAGATCTCGTCTTTCGAGAACTCTTGCTCGAGTCGCCGCGCGAGGAGCGCCTCGCGGATCTTGCGCGACAGCGTCCGCTCGTGCGTGGCCAAGAGCAGATTCTTGACGACCTGCTGGGTGATCGTCGAACCGCCTTGCCGGGTGGTTCGCGCCCGCGCGTTGACGAGGAGCGCCCGAGCGATTCCGACGTAGTTGAGCCCCTCGTGCTCGTAAAACCCCGCGTCTTCGGCGGCCAGGACCGCGAGCTTGACGTGCGCCGGCAGCGACTGAACACCGACGACCGTGCGCCGCTGTGTATAAAGCTCCGCCAATAGGGTCGAGCCGTCGCGTGCGAGTATTCGCGTGATCTGCGGCGGCTGGTACGCCTTGAGATCCATGACGTCCGGTAAGCCGGCTTCGTAGTGCCGAACCGCGAGCCAGAGAGCGAGCGCGGCGGGGATCGCGACCGCGACGAAGGCGATGCCGACCCGGCCGGCCCACGTGCCAATTCGCGCGCGCCAACGGGGCCAGCGCGTGACGAGCGCGGCCCGCAAGGTCGCCCCTCTCGAATCGGCGCCCATGCCCGACCCGATCGGGGGAACGCTCGAGCCGCTCACCTTCAGGCGCCTCCTACCACGTACCGCCATCTACCCAGGAAACCCCGAGCGCGCCAGCGGGCCTCGCGCGGCGCGGTCAGGTTGGCTTACCCTCTGCTACTGGCCCCCTGCTGCTGGAATAGGGCGCAGGCAAGAAACGGGAGCGCGCGGGAGGGACGATCGATCGAGAAGCCGTGATACTAAGTAGATCGATGGTCGCGCTGACCTCCGGCGAGCTGGCGATGGTGCTGTTTCTCTTCGCCCTCATTTGGGGGGCGGGCCTTCTGCCTCGATTGGGCGAGCTACTGGGGGCGAAATGGGCGAGGGCCCGATCCCCGACCCGCGGACCCTCTCCGCGAGACGGAGGATGACGTGGCCACCGGAGCGAGGCTGGACGGGAGTGCTCGCGGGCTCATGTCGACCATCTTCGTCGCGGACGTGAGTTCCGAAGGCGAGGGGCTGGCGCTCGCGCTCCGGGCGGCTGGCCACACGGTCGTCGACGTCCCGCCCTCGATGCTCATCGCTCGCGTCGCGGTCCAGCACCCGCGGGTCGTTCTCGTCGACGCCGACGCCGAGGGCGCGCTCGAAGTCGTCGAGCGGATGCGCGAACTCCCCGAGGCCGAAGACATCCACGTCCTTTTCATCGGACGACCCGGCGGGGCCATCGCGAGCCCCGAGGAAGCGCTCGCCCACGAAGGGAGCGGGCTGTTCTTGCGCCCGGTCGAGATCCCGGCGCTCGTGCAGAAGGTGCATGCGCTCACGTCGGGGGGCCGCGGCGAGCCGATCGGAGGGCCACTCCGGGCTGCGAGTCCACTGCCGAAGCTACCGAGCGGCGCGCCCTCGTTGCCTCCGGCGAGCATGCGGGCCTCGATCCCGCCGAGCGCCCCCGATTCGCAATCCTCCGCGCCGCCTTCGCCGCGCTCGTCGAGGTCCCCATCGGAGCCGCCGGCCGCGATCGCCAGCGGAGCCCCGCGACGGTTCATGAGCCTCGCGCCGCCGGTAAGTCCGGAGTTACAAGAGCTCCTGGCCGAGGCCGAGCAGCGAGTCCACGTGCAGGTGGAGCGCGAGTCGATCGTCCCGTCGCCCGAAGACGAAATCGAGGCCGTGCTTCCGGCGGACATGCTCGCGGCGCTCGACGAGCCCCTCGACGAAGACGATGACGACGACGACCCGGTCGTGCCGCCGCGTTCGACCTCCCTCCTGGCGGGGCGCGATCGAACGAGCGTGCGAGGCGGCTCGCGCGCGACGCGCAGC
>JBAULD010000656.1:0-2706 GCA_049578005.1 Polyangiaceae bacterium | reverse complement strand
AGTCTTTTCGATCTGGTCTTCGGGATCCTCTGGGCCTCCGAGGATGAAAGAGAACACGGGAACGACACCAAACTCACGGCAGCGGACGGCGACTTCGAGCGTGTGTTCGACGCGCGCACCTTTTTTCATCCGCTTGAGAATCTCGTCGCTCGCGGCCTCGGCGCCGAAGAACGCCATCCGAAGCCGGCTTCTTCGGACTTTTTCCCACGTGCCGGTCGAGAACCTTGCCATGGTGTCGGTTCGAGCGAAGCACCAGTACGGCATGTCGAGCGCGGCAAGCACATCGAGAAGAGGGATGCTCGTATCCTCTTGGTCAAAAAAGTTGTTGTCGTAAAATTGGATTGCGTCTGCACCCCAGCGGTCCCGGAGCAAGGTCATTGCTTGAAGCAGCCGGTCGGGAGCCTCGAGCTGGGTCTTACCGTTCCACATCGATACCACACCGCAAAACTCGCAGCGATATCGGCATCCGAGGGCGGCTTGATAAACGGCAGTTCTCTTTCCAAGGAAAGTCGGGCGCAGATACGTCGCTACGTCCAAGCGCTCGTAGGGTAAAAGAGGAAATGCGCCGGGCGGACCGCCAGGACGGTCCACGTTGTGTTGAGGCTGGCCACTACGCTTCCAGCTGAGCCCGGGCACGTCGCTAATCGCCGAGGGGTCAACCGCAGAGTCGAGAGTGGAGGGCGCGCCCGCGTCGGGCAGGCGCGACAGAAGGTCGACCAGAGTAAGTTCTCCCTGGCCGCGAACCAGGTAGTCGACGTAGGACGCGTTGAGGGCCGCGTCTGCGTAAAGCGTTGGAAAATACCCACCCCAGACAATCGGAACGGAGGGAAACGCGTTCCGGATGGCGGAAGAGATCTCGATGGCCGTGACCATCTGGGGCCCCGGCATCGCCGAGACGCCCACCAGTGCGTGCGATCGCTCCTTCAGCGCGGCAAGCGCCGTTCGGACCGGGTCGATTTCGACGTTGCCGTCCACGATTCGCCAGGGTCGCTGGCCTTCGAGCACAGCGGCCAGGTTCAGAACCGCTAGCGGTAGACGTGTGCTGCTCGGCGAGCAAACGCGCGGATTGATGAGCAAGACGCTCAGGCTGCTCATGCCCGTCTCAGTTCCAGCTTGCGGAGGTGCATCCCGTAGAGCAGGGGCACCCCCTTCATTCGCGCGAATACGGGCAGCATGTTCTGTCTCTCGTAGTAGCGCTGCATCGAGTCGTCGACTAGCGTTTCTTCGAAGTGGAGGAGCTCGAGCCGGTTTTGAGCGGCGGCACTCCTGAGCGACGGAATCGAGTGAACATAGGACTTCACCCGCCTCACCTGCCCCCGATGCCGGAAGCTGCATTCGCATGTCGCAGCGGCTCCTGGGTGGAAATCGGTGAGGAGAATGTCGCCGCCGGGTCGTAGGATGCGACACCACTCGGTGAGGGCGTCTTCGGCCACGGCGACGTGCGACAGAGCCAACGTCGAGACAACGACATCGCAGCTCGCATCGGCGTGGACCAAGCTCTCGGCGCGCGCGTGGTGGACGGTCGCGTCCGGATATTTCCGCCGCAGTCGCCTCAACATTCCTTTGGACGCGTCGTGCCCTGTCAGCTCGGCGGGCTCCTCGGCGAGAATCTTTTTCCAGTGCCGACCCGTTCCGCACCCGACGTCGGCGACGAGCTTTCCGTGCAGCGGCAGCCTTTTCAGCAGGCCGGCGAACATGAGCTCATCCAGATCGATCAGTAGGTTTCCGTTGTCGCTGTCGTAGGTCGAAGACCATAAGTCATAGCCGGATGACGGATCCATGGGGGCGCACAGCGCCGGGATCCGAAACACGTTCCGCAGGATGCGCTCCAACATCTCTCCGCCTCCAGGTTACCCGACGCCCGCCACCCGTGCATCGCTGCATCCCGTACGCGGCGGAGTTACACGGTGTCGAAGTCCCCGCCCTGAAAATGCGCGGTCCGTGGCAAACCTCCGCCCAGGTCCACCGCCTCGACCGAGAAATTCGCGCGGCGGGGCAAGAACCCCGTGGCCAACGCCGCTTCCTCGAGCGTTGTGCCGGGGTGAATCAGCATGGCCACCCGAACCGCGCCCATCGCACGAAGATCGTGACAGCAACGCCGGAGGAGAACCCGCAGACCTTGGAACCGCGTGCCAACGACCTCTCCGATGATCCCCGAGGGACACCCGCGGTTGCCGTCGAGGTGGAAGGCGGCGGCCCCCACCGGGCGACCCGATTGCCAGGCCCCAATGACATTCCACTTGGGAACCCCGTCGAGGTAGCGCCAACGAAACCAGGAGCTGTCGCGCACGACCCCTTCTTGCTCAACGAGGTTCCACAGTTCTCCAATTTCTTCAGGCTGGAGCACCGGCGCGATGTCAAAGCCAGGCTCGCGGTCGCCTGCCGAGCTGCGAGGCGCCGTGGGCCACGGCAACCACCCCCGAGCCGCAATCATTCGGACCGGATAGAGCCAGCGCACCCACCAGCGAAGGGTTCCGATCCGTGCCCACCCCAAGGCCGCTGAGCGCGAGCCCCATTGTTCATTGGGCAGACCCACGGTGAATGCAAAACCGGCGTTTCTCCAGTCGGCGTACGCTTTGGCAGCCCCCTGTGTCAGCAGACCCTGCCGGCGGAAGTCGGGGTCGGTCATCGTGTCGACATCGATCATCGCCCAGCGGTCGCTTCCGAGGTGTCGAAAACGGACTGGAATTCCGGCGTACTGAAAGA
>JBAULD010000655.1:0-2575 GCA_049578005.1 Polyangiaceae bacterium | reverse complement strand
AAAGGGGTGTTCGAACAGGCGCCCCCTTCAGCATGGTGGGTACGCTTGGCCCGGTCTTCCGCCGATGGCAAGGGCTGTTAGCTTAGGGCCCTCCCTATCGTCGACAATGCAACCCGGCGGTTGCTTGTTCCGGAACACGAGGCTATACCGCAACTAGGAGGTTGCAGATGAAAGCCGACTCGGATCGCATCGAGAAGCAGGTCCTGCTGCGGGCCCCGCTGGCCCGAGTGTGGCGCGCCGTCAGCGACGCCCGGCAGTTCGGGTCGTGGTTCGGCGTGTCCTTCGATGGGCCTTTTGTGCCGGGCGCTCGCATGATCGGAAAGATCGTTCCGACCACGGTCGACGAGGAGGTGGCCAAACTCCAGAAGCCGCACGAAGGAAAGGCCTTCGAGATAACGGTCGATCGCCTGGAATCGATGCAGCTCTTTTCCTTTCGGTGGCATCCTTTCGCCATCGATCCGACCGTGGACTATTCCAGCGAGCCGACCACGCTGGTGGTCTTCCAGCTGGAGACGGTAGCGAGTGGCACGCTGCTGACCATCACAGAATCGGGGTTCGATGGCATCCCGCTGGCTCGCCGTGCCCAGGCTTTCACCGCCAATCAAGGGGGATGGGCCCATCAGGCCAAGCTGATCGAGAAGTACCTCTCCCATGGGGCGTAGCGGCGCAGCGCGGACGCCCAAGACAGCGCCCGTTTTTTCGGCGCTGGGCGACTCAACGCGCCTTGGCCTGGTCATACGCCTCTGCCAAGAAGGGCCCCTCTCCATTGCCAAGCTCAGCGCGGGATCTGAGATGACGCGCCAGGCCATTTCCAAGCATTTGCGAGTGCTCGCGGAGGCGGGCGTGCTTCGAAGCAGGCGCGATGGGCGCGAGAGCGTATGGGAGCTTGAGCCACAACGCTTGGAGCAGGCACAGCGGCATCTCCACCAGATCTCCCGGCAGTGGGACGACTCTCTCCTTCGACTTCGTGCATTGGTCGAGAGCTGAGCCGCGGTTTCCTCCCGGGTCCTTGGCAGCCGCGGGCGTTCGTGCCAGCGTTCCGCCGAAGAACAACCGAGGAGGCACCCTTGTCGAACGCGAACGCCGAAACTGGCGGTCCGATGGCCGTGATGCAGATGCTCCAGGGATCCCAGGACACGGGGTTCCTGAACGCAGGGATCGAACTGAACGTCTTCTTTCCAGATGAGAGTCTCACCCGCAGTCCCCGCTGCGCCCGCCGAAGTCGCTTCGCAGCTGCGAGAAAGGCCGAGGGCTGACAACATGTCGAAGCTGCGGGTTGCGGCGTTCAGCGTTTCGTTCGACGGCTTCGGCGCGGGCCCGGCCCAAGATCTGGAGCACCCGCTCGGCGTCGGAGGCGAAGCGCTTCACGAGTGGGCCTTCGAGACACGGACTTTCCACGAAAAGTTTGGCCAGGAAGGAGGAACGACTGGCATTGACGACAACTTCGCGGCCCGCGGGTTCGAAGGCTTGGGGGCCTGGATACTCGGCCGCAACATGTTCGGGCCCATCCGCGGCCCCTGGCTGGACGAATCCTGGCGCGGTTGGTGGGGCGAGACTCCGCCGTATCACGTTCCGGTGTTCGTGCTGACGCACCATGCCCGCCCGCCTCTTCGTATGGACGGCGGCACGACATTTCACTTCGTGACCGAAGGCATCCGCGCCGCGCTGGAACGCGCGCGGGAAGCCGCCGGGAGCAAGGACGTGCGGCTTGGCGGTGGCGTGTCAACGATTCGGCAATACGTGCGCGAGAAGCTCGTCGACGAGCTGCATTTAGCGTTGTCTCCGGTGTTGCTCGGCCGGGGAGAATCGCTGTTCGAGGGATTGGACTGGCGCGCTTTGGGTTACGGCTGCGACGACTGCATCGCCGGTGAAAAGGCCACGCACGCGATCATCAGAAGACGTGGCGGCTGAGAGTGCCTTCCCCATCGGACTGCCATCTTGGGCCACGACGCTGGAGCGCCGATGAATCGCCTGTCGCTCGGCGGGAGTGGGCTTCGTTCTCGCGGCCGAAGGCCTCGTTGTCTCTGGGCGTCGGGGGCGGCCAGACGGAAATGCTGTCCGCCGCGGGGGAGTCTCGGCAAGCCTCGCGTGGACCCACTGCGACGTGAGCCACCCGAGGGGCGACGACGCGCGGCGAAGGGCCTTGTCCACGGCCCGCGCGCGCAAGTCCTGGGAGACGCGGCCTCCGTACGCACGGGCATAAAGCACCCAATTCGATAGCTCGTAGTGGTGCAGGAGTGGCCCGAAGCGATGCCGGTCGAATCGCTCGAGTGCCTTCATGGCCTCCCCCGCGTCGCGGCAGGCGATGAGCTCGCACGTCGCCCGGTAGAGCAGCTGGCGGAGGTCGGCGAACGACCCCTCCGGGTCCGCGGCCATCTCCCTCAGCATCGCGTCGAACGCGCGCGCGCTGACCCCCGCCGCCTTCGCCGACTCCGCCAGGGCCGACACCTGGGTCTCGAGAAACGACGAGCGCCCGGCCTGACCGAGCAGCCGTCCGATCAGGTACACGTCGAATGCGCTGGCGATGGACTCACCCAGAAAGAGAGCCTCCACGGACTGGCGCTTGCCTGGAAGG
>JBAULD010000654.1:0-2270 GCA_049578005.1 Polyangiaceae bacterium | reverse complement strand
TGGGGCTCGGAAGCGCCAGGCTTGATGCGGCGCAGGGAGCGCTTAGAGCAGCAAAGACTCGACTCGTGGAGCTGCTTCCAGTAGAGAGTTGCCGTTCCGCTAGGAACGCGATCGATGTCCGAGCGGTCTCGAACTCGGCCAACTCTCACTGCGTTCGTCGCTCAGGCCACGATCGGCCCCTCCATCCGCAGCATCTCGAGAACGATCTCCGCTCCCGCGGCCTTCCGCGCGGCAAGGGCAACGCCGTCCTCGACGACCAGGCGAACGAACGAATACTCGGGCAGCGCATGGGGCCTCATAGCCTCGAGCGTGACATCGCTCCCGGAGCGCGGGCACATCGTCGGGCTTCAATTGAAGCGTCCAGCGTGTACAACCAGCTCGCGTCGCAAGCTCTGGTATGAGGGCCGTTGCCGGCCGCCATCTCGGTACATGGGATCCACGCCGAGCTCGCACCCTCGGCGTACACGACGACGCTCCCTTCGTTATACATCGCGACGATCCAAGGTCTCACGGTTTTAGCGTCCTCGCGCTCGGCCGTTGCGAGCGTCGACCGCCCTCGTTGGGCTCGCGATAGACGCCGCGCTCTCGGAGCCAGTCGCGCACGGTGTGACGGTCGAAGCCGACGAGCCGAGCCGTCTGAGAGAGGTTTCCACGGGTCTGTTGGTACGTGTAGACGACGCGGTCTTTGGTGAGCCGATCGCGCTGCTCCTTCGGCGAGTCGTCGGCACCATCAGCGCTCAGGTCATCGCCAAGAAGAAGTCGGAAAATGGTCCGACCCACGGTAACAGTCGCGGTCGTCGTGACATGCATCTGCTCCTGCACGCGATGGCCGTCGACGAGTGTGCCGTTGGTGGACCCAAGGTCGGTCACAAGCACGCCTTTGTCGGTGAATTGGAAGCGCGCGTGATGCGCGCTCACCCGGGGGTCCTTGAGCCGGACCGTGCAGGAGCTTGAGCGGCCGACGGTCACCGGTTCGACGTCAAGGCGGATGCGGGCGCCGCGCGAGTAGAGCGGTTCGAGGTAGGCGACACGCAAGGTTCGCTCGGGCCGCACGGTGGGCAGGGTCCCGAAGGTCAAGTCCTCCAAGTCCTCGAGCTCTGCGGCGGTCTCCAAGTGGAGATTGTCTTCCTCTACCATCCGTGGCCTCCCCCCGATCATAGCGTGCCGTCCCCGCGCCCAGGAGGCCGTCCGGCCCGCGAGGCAAGGGCTCGCACGGAATCGACTTTGGGGTCGGCTGGCACGAAGCGGTGGCCGCGTTGGAAGTGGTCGATGACCGACCGCGCGAAGGCGTCGAAAAAGCTTTCGGTGTCCCTGATCAAAGCAGCGCGCACGGCGGGATCCTTCGGCGGCTCGGGGCCAGTGGCGAACCAGTATCCGACGAACCTCCCGAAGGCCTCGGACAAGAGCTCAACGGCTCCGAGGACATCGTGAAGCTCGCGCCGGATGGTGCGTATCTCGGACGCGCGTGCGGCACGGTCCTCGTCGATGGCAGCGACCAGGCGATCCACTGGAGACAAGGGCGCGGATTCGGCATGTCGGGCGACGCCCGTGTCGAGGTTGCCGAGGACGAGCTCGTCGATGATCGCGCTCGCGTTCCGGCCCTTGGCAGCGGCGTACTGTCGGAGGCGGTGAAAGGCAGGCTGCGAGAGGCGGATGCCGAGGCGCCGTCGCCGCACTTTCGGCAAGGGCGGGGGCGCGGGCTGCGACGAGAGAGTCATAGTTGAATCCGTATGTTGGGGTTTTGGCAGTCAACGTTCGAGGCCACGGTCGCGCTTGTGGTCCGGCGCCAGGGCAAGACGGAGTCCGCGGGTCACATCGACCCTTTGACCGATCATTGCGCGGGCCTCGGGAGTGTCGGGCACGAGTCCGAAGCGCACCCGGTCCTCGACGACAAGAAAGCCCGTACGGCCGGCACGGAGCTCACCTCGGAAGCCCTCTGCGAGGTCGGAAACAAACACGGCCCCGGTCTCACGTGCGATCTGCTTGCCGAGCTCGAGGCGAGCTCCTTCGTCGACCAGGACCAAACGCCCGCCGGGCGATCGATGCAGCGCAACCTCACGTCCCTTGAAAGCACGCGCCTCGTCGGTGGCCTCGACCAGGACAAACCGCCGCCGCTCGTCACGGATCGCGAGGTGTACGTCGCTCGCCCAGACGGCGCGCCCCAGGAAGCGGTCGGGGGTCTCTGCAAGGAACGCCTCTCCCGTCCGATGCGCGAGCTCGCTCCCTACCGTCCGCCGTTCGACCTCCCGTAGCTTGGCTCCGAGCTCGGG
>JBAULD010000653.1:0-2942 GCA_049578005.1 Polyangiaceae bacterium | reverse complement strand
GGCGGTGCCACACCTGGGCGCACCGCCGCGTCTATCAAGGTCCGATTCGAATTACGGCATCAGCACTTCGCAGTTGGCGGTGTTGGCAACCGTGGGGGTTCCCGTCCCGACCGCGATGCAGATGTTGAACGCACCGGGTTCGGCCGTATCCATGGCGTCGTTGCCGTGGAGCTGGGCGTCGATGGTGGTGCTGAGCGCGACGACCGTCGGACCGCTGCCGACGAGGGTGTCGTTGCCGAGCATTCCCGCGACCACGTCGAAGCCAGCGCTTGCGCCGTTGCCTTCGATGTCGTTGTCGAGGTCGTTGCCGACCAGCGTGTCGCCGTTCGTTCCGCCGTAGAGGTTTTCGACGTCGACGTCGATGACGTCCTGCTCGGTGCCCGCCGCGTCGCCGCCCTTGGTCATGCCGTCCATGGTCGCCGTGATCACGCCGGTGCGCGAGCTGTAGTCGACGAGGTCCGTACCTGCGCCGCCGTGGAACGTCTCGGAGGCGCCGTTGGCCGCGTCGAGACCCTCGTTGAGGATGTCGTCGCCGGCCATGCCGTTGACGACGCTCGTGCCGCCCGTCCCGACGAAGAACGTGTTGTTCAGGTTATTGCCGGTGTAGGTGCTGCTACCGCTGCCCATCTTGATGTTCGAGACGTCGGTCCCGATGATGTCGGCTTCGCCCTTGCTCGCGTTGCCCGTGGGGTCACCGCTCGGGGTCGACTTGTCCATGACGACCGTGAGAGCCGCGGTTCGAAGGCTGTAGTCGACCGTGTCGACGCCGCCGCCACCGATGAGAATGTCGGTGCCGCTGTTGTACGCGTCTGCGCCCTGGCAGAACGTGTCGTTTCCAGGTCCGCCGTTGAGGGTGACCGAGCCGGCGAGACCGCCCATGAGCTGGTCCGCGCCCGCGCTGCCGAGGATGACGTCCGTGTCGAGGATGATGTCGCCCTCGACCGCGCCCGCCGTCGGGTCGCCGAGGGTGGTCGGCACGTCGCCCGACGTGATGACGCCCAAGGGGTCGACCGCCGCCGAGATGGCGCGCGAGCCGACACCGGTTGCCGCGGCGGCCGTCGTGCCGGAGTAAGCGGCCGACAGAGTGGCGTGGGTCGCGTCGGCAATCGCCGATATCGTGTAGGGGACGCCCGGCTGCGAGCTGAACGTCACGGTTTGGCCCACGCCGAGCTGGGTGGTGAACGCGGTGCTGGTCCCGACGAGCGCGGTGCTCGCGTGCGTGGCGAGAATCGTCCCGCTGAGCGCCACGGTGGCGGCGCGAGCCGAGTAGTCGATCGTGTCGGTGCCGGGGCCGCCCGACCAGGTTTCGCCGGGGGTCGAGACCGCGGGCTCGACGAGCGTGTCGTTGCCGGCGCCGCCGTAGATGGACACGAGGCCGTTGGTGGTCGCGCCGCTGGCGAACGCCGCGCCGACGGCCGCGTTGCCGCCCGAGGTGAAGACGTCGTTGCCGGCGCCCAGGAAGAAGTTGTAGGTCGGCGGGTGGGTGGCGACGAACGCGACCGAGATGTCCTTGGTCGGCGTGTGGGCGCCGTTCGTGATGCTGATCCCGTTGGCGCCGATCGCCCAGTTGTCCACCGTCGGCGTCCCCTTGAGGACGACCTGGTTGGAGTTCTTCGAGAAGGTGATCGCAGTCCCGACGCCGGAGGCCGTTCCGACCCCGAAGACGCCGTTCGTGTAGTTCAGAATCACGAGCTCGCCGGTCGTCGCGCTGCCGTCGACCACGTTGATCTTCGTGATGTTCGCCTTTGCGCCTGCCGCGATTGCGGTCACGGGCGAAGCTCCTGAAACGTCGATCGCGCGCACGCCGTTCACCATGAGCGACGAGTCCGCGGCATTGATGTAAATCTCCGCGCTTTCGTCTTTCATCGTCACCGTCACGATGCCCGTCGAGGCGACGAACGTCGGCGCGGTGGCGAGGGCAACGCTGATGAACTGATCCGACGATTCCGTCGTGCTCTGCACCGGGGCCCCGCTCTGGACCGAGCAACCCATACCCGCCGCGAGCACCATCGCGAGCGTCGAGACCATACCGAGTCGCGAATACCGAGTCTTTGAATTCATGATTCCGTGTTTCATGGCAGCTTCCTTTCTGCGGCGGAGCAGCAGCCCCAACCTTTGTCGACGAGGGACGTCATGTCCCCCGGTAAACTTGCCGGCAGCGAGTTGTGGATATGCGAAGTCTGCGCCCGGCTTGCGCGTCGACTATCCGCTCCTTCTTTGGGAACGGAGGCGGCCGAGCAAACTTGAACAACTATTTTTTGACGGAGTGTGTGTCGCGTTCTTGGCGGTCCAGGGAAATCACGCGGCCGTCGCAGTCGAATCCGACACCGGTGCAGCCCGGATCGCACGGAGAAGGAGCTATTGGTCCGGACGACGCCAGCTGCGGAAAGGCCGAGACGAACGGCCACGACACGAAGGCCGCCACCGAGAAGGGCAAACTGTCATTAAGATGAGGAGGCCGCTTCCCCTTCGCCCAGGGCCGGGTGTCTTCGTCCCACACGCGCTCGCGATTCGCGACAAAGGCCGACCGCGTTCGCGAGCAAGGCGATTGCGTCGCGAGAACCCCGGCGCGACGGTAGCTCGGGATGGCCGCCGAGGAGGGCGCGCCGTTCCCGGGGTAGGCCGGCGTGTGGAGCGCGAGGTCGCGCACGCCGGGAACTTTGCGGAGAGCAAGGGATTCGAACCCTTGGTACCCTTGCGGGTACACCTGATTTCGAATCAGGCTCCTTCGGCCACTCGGACAGCTCTCCGCCGCGAACGGTGCCGGCCCCGCACCGTGTTGTCAAGACGCGAAGCGGACGT
This sequence comes from Polyangiaceae bacterium, assembly GCA_049578005.1. Taxonomy (GTDB): domain Bacteria; phylum Myxococcota_A; class Polyangia; order Polyangiales; family Polyangiaceae; genus Palsa-1150. Next base: position 140 of record JBAULD010000653.1, on the reverse strand, counting down.
GCTATGAGGGCCGGGCCGTTTTCGCCACCCGAGGCGCGAGCGACACCAGGAGAGATGACCGAGTGGCCGAAGGTGCATGATTGGAAATCATGTGTACCCGCAAGGGTACCGAGGGTTCGAATCCCTCTCTCTCCGCGAAG
>JBAULD010000652.1:0-7502 GCA_049578005.1 Polyangiaceae bacterium | reverse complement strand
GCGACGCGGCGCGGGCCACCTCGCGCATCGAGTGGCTCGGAACGACGAAGACGACCATCGAGGTGCCGTGGAGAGCCGCTGCCAGGTCGTGGGTACACGCCAGGTTCGCAGGCAGCATAATCCCGGGGAGATACCGTGCGTTCTCGTGCGCAGAGTTGATCGCGTCGCTCAGCTCGCGGCGCTTCGCCCAAAGGACAACGGGTACGTCGTTGCGCTCGGCGAGGACGCTGGCGAGCGCCGTTCCCCAAGCGCCGGCGCCGAGCACGGCGATGGTCATGGTGGCGAAGGTCTAGTCGGGTGCATTCGGATCGAGGCTCGAGCGGCGAATCGACTCTCGTCGGTCATTCCGGCACTCCCCATAGTGGCGCGCACATTCGGTCGAGTCGAGCGAAGGCGGCGAATTCAAGAAGAAGGCTCCTCGCAGGCAGCCGGGCGTCGCTCCGGCGGCCGACGCTCGTAACGAGCGTCCCGGCGCTGGAGAACCCACAAACCGGCTATGCTGAGGCCCCATGCGTTTCGCGCGCGCCCATCCGGTCGTGCTGCTGCTGCTGGCAGGGGTCGCCGGTTTTGGCGCGTGCTCGCCAAACAGCGTGTGCAAGCTCGCCGGTCCCATCAACGACCCGTCCAACCGCACGCTGCGGCGCAACCTCATGTCCTTCGGACTCGGCCAGTTCTGCACGCAGATGATCACGCGAAGCGCCCCCCTCAAGCTGACGCCCGACGCGCCCATCATCGGCCGATTTTACCCGCAGCACTGCCAGCAGGACGTTCTCGACAACGGAGATCTCCTGGTCCACTTCGATGGCTTCGGATACGCGTGGACCAACGTGTCGAAGAAGGTGACCTTCCACTCTGCCGCAGCGGTCCAGTACAATCAGGACTTCCGCTGCGCCGACGACAACTCGATCTACGCGTACTTCGATGCGCGCGTTGCCGCCCTCCCGGATTTTCACCTAGACCAGATCGAGCAACCGGTCGCGAATCTCGTGCAGGCCTGGATGGCTCCGTACTCGGACAATTTCGGGAGACAGATCGTCTCCGGAAAGCTCGCGCAGGGCTTCACCGTCATCTGCGGCGACGACGGCAGCATGGATTTCGACCTCGGCCATCTCCCGCTGGGGCAGCGCCCGCTGCATCCATTCAACGTTCACAACTCCAGCCGCTTGGAATGGGAAAGCGGGCGGACGAGCGTCTACGCGAACGAGCGTGACTTCATCGGGCCCATCTCCGTGCAGGGGGAAGGGCACGCCATCTACCTGACGATGCAGCTCGACGGGCAGGCATCGGTGAACGTGCTCCTCGTTCCGAAGAACGAGGGCGACGCCTCGCTTCAGCTCTACATCAACTACGGACCCTCCGGGCCGCTGGCATTTCCGCCGCGGTTTGCCGACTTCGTGCAATATGGCGTGCAATACCAGCGTGCAGTCCCGGTGCCCGCGGGTATGTACTATGTGGTGATCGACAACACGACCCCGGCCGGACGGGCCGCCCCCACCCCTGTTCTCCCCTTCGGTGTCGACCCGGCGGCGGTGGTCAGCTACGCGATCCAGATTGGTGATGCCCCTTGAAGACCGACGAGCCTCGTCGCATCGATGAACAACGGAGCCGGTCTGCCGGCCCCTCCGGGGAGGAGAAGCCGCCGGTTCGAGAGCCAGCGCAGGAAAACGGCGAAGCCTGGGTTCCGGGCGCGGCGGCCTCTGAGCAAAGCGGCGAAGAAGCGCCCGCTCGGGCCGCGCTCACCGAGGTACCCACGACGAAACGCTCGTACGTGCTGCGCTTCGTCTACTGGCTCGTCTGGTTCGTGCTGCTGCCGGTCGTGCTCGCGTCGTTCGTCGTCTGGGCGCTCACTCCGGCGGGGTCCGCAGAGCCCGGCGGCATCTTGGGCTGGGCAGAGTCGCTCGTGCGCGCCCAGCCGGTCCCGGTGGGCATCGTTCTTTTCACGTTCTTCGAGGTCCTGCTCTGGTCTACACGGCACCGCTTGCCGTTTTCCAGCCATGCCGACCCTCCGGTGCGCTCCGATCTGCCGCAGCACCTACGAGGACCGTTCGATCGGGCACGCGCCATCATCGACGAAGCCGAGATGATTCTCGAGAAGCACCAGCGAGCCGTCGTACGGGAGCTCACCGCGAAGGAGCGGGAGAAAGTGCGAAAGGAGCTCGTATCGCTGCGTCTCGCCATGGACAGCGTTCCCTTCGACGAGGACGAGTTCATCGACGCAGTCGCTCGAGCCGAGGGCGAGATCGATGCGGGCCTCGGACGCTGGCGCAAGAGCGAAGTGCGGGAGTACGTCGAAGCGATCTTGATGGCGGTGGCCGTCGCCTTCGCGCTCCGGACCTTCGTCGTGGAGGCGTTCAAGATTCCGAGCGGATCGATGATTCCCACGCTGATGGTCGGCGACCATATTTTCGTCAATAAATTCAGCTACGGCCCGGCCATCCCCTACACACACTCGCGCGTGTGGACGAGCATGCCGCCCAAGCGCGGGGACGTGATGGTCTTCGCATTCCCGGAGCACCCCGAGCAGGACTTCATCAAGCGGGTCATCATGATCGAGGGCGACAAGCTCGAGGCGCGCGGCGGCCACCCGATCATCAACGGGTGGGAAGTGCCCAACTGTCGTGTTGGGACTTGGACATACAGCGACTACGACTCGCCGGCGCGCCACGAAGGAGAACTCTTCGTGGAGTATCTCGGCGACGAATCGTATCTGACGTTCTACGATCGAGCCTCTGGCATGTTTCCAGAGTACCAGGGCCCTTACTTCGCCAAGCGCGGCGAAGTGTGGGTCATGGGCGACAACCGAAACAACAGTCACGACTCTCGGATGTGGTTCGGCGGGCGGGGAGGGGGCGTGCCCTTCGAGAACATTCGTGGGCGCGCCCTCTTCGTTTGGCTCAGCGTGAGCGACAATGGGATGGACTGGTCGCGCGAGGGGGCGCCCGTCATGGGTCGACCACGGCTCCCGCCGACTGCGGCTGTCCTGGAACCGCAGCTCGACCGGTGCCTCAAGAATCGACCAGCGGTCACCTTGCCCCCGCCGCTCAAGCCGTAGTTACCCCTCGACGGCGGCCGGCCCACGACGCACTCTGCTTCCTGTGAAGCTGTCGGTCCGCGCCGTCCTTTGTCTTGCCCTGGCGTGGTTGGCTCCGAGCTGCGGCGCCACCGTGGAAAACGCGGCCGCGAAAGACCCGATGAAGTGCGAGCGCAATCCGGCGTGCGCCCACGGCCGGGCGAGCTACGCCGACTGCACGAAGCAGTGCGTGGACGACCCGGAGTGCGTCTCGCGCTGCAAAGAGGTTCAGCAAGGCGTAGACGGCTGGCAGCGCTGAGGTACACCGCGAGCTCGTCGTTCTCTACGGCTCGTCGCGCGTTACCAGGAGAGGCGGAAGTGCACGGCCTTGGGGCGGGTGAGCGCTTCGAAGCCCAGCGTCCCGAGGCTCACGCCTCGACCAGAATCTTTCCAGCCGCTCCACGGTAGCGCCGGATCCAGGTAGTCGCAGCGATTCATGAACACCGTGCCGCATTCGAGCGAGCGGGCAAACCGCGCCGCCCGTTCGCGATCGGACGTCCAAACGCTGGCAGTGAGGCCGAGCCGTGAGTCGTTCATCCGCGCTAGCGCCTCTTCGTCCGACTCGACGGCCATCACGGGCACGATGGGGCCGAACGATTCCTGGCGGAAGATGTTCATCGTCTGGCGGCAGTCGCCGAGAAGCGTGGCCTCGAAGAAGCGCCCTCGGCCGTCGACGCTCGCCCTCTTGCCGCCCGCGATGATCCGCGCTCCGCCGCTTCGCGCGTCCTCGACGAGCGCCTCGAGCTCGGGAACATGGTGCGGTTGGGCGATTGGCCCGAGCGTGGTCTTGTCGCTTCTCGGATCGCCCATGACGTAGGCACGGACGAGCGGCTCGGCCATTTCGAGAAAGCGCCCATAGACGGCCTTGTGGACGTAGATTCTCTCCACGGCGCAGCAGCTCTGCCCAGCGTTGTAAATCGCGCCGTCGACGACGTTCTCCACGGTTTTGACGATGTCGCAATCGGGCGCGACGTACGCGGGGTCGTTACCCCCGAGCTCGAGGCACGGGTGCAGAAAACGTGCGGCGGCAGCCTGCACGATCCGGTGACCGCCAAAGATCGAGCCGGTGAAGACCACGTGATCGACGCGCGCGTCGCCGACGATGCGCTCGCTCGTCGAGTGGTCGCAGGACAGCGCCTGCACGAGGTGAGGCAGTGCACCAGAGGCCGCGAACGCCCGCGCAAAGTGGTCTCCGCACAGGGGGGTGCGCGGGCTGTGCTTGAGGACCACGGCATTGCCGGCCAGCACGGCCGCGACCACACAGTTCACCGCCGTGAGGAGAGGGTAGTTCCAGGCAGGGAGGTCGAAGACGACGCCGAGGGGTTCGCGGACGACGCGGCGCTCGAAGCCTGCGGAATGAGGCAGGACGACGTCGGCCAAGGCTTTCTCGGCGGCGCCCGTCATGTATCGGGCGCGCGCCGCGCAGGTCTTGACTTCCCCCAGCGCCTGCCCGATCGGCTTGCCCATCATGCGCGTGATGTCCGCGGCAATCCCCTGCGCTTGGGCCTCGAGAGCGGCGGTCGCGCGTTCGCAAAGCGACACTCGCTCGGAGAGCGGCGTCTCCTTCCAGGCGCGCGCCGCGTCTCGCGCCCGGTCGAGCGTCGCGTGGACGAGGGCGTCGTCCGCGAGTGCGACGGTGCACGCCGGCTCGCCGGTGAAGGGGTCGTCGACGACGAGGGTGCGGGGAGCGCTTGTCATGGCCGCTCAGCATAGCCGCGGTTACGGCGTCGCCCTACGTTGAATCCGAGTCGCGCGAGCAGTCGCCGCCCCTACTGGGCCGGCCGTGCCAGCGGGGTGGTCTCCCCCGCCATATATCGTCCTGTCGCTGTCTTGGCCCGGGCCAGTTTGCGCGGCTCCCCTTCGAAGACAATCCGCCCCCCCTCCTCGCCCGCCTCTGGGCCGAGCTCCACCACCCAATCCGCGGACGCGATGACGTCGGGATGGTGTTCGATGACGACCAGCGTATCGCCCCGAGCGACGAGTTGCTCCAGAACGCCGAGCAGGCGACGCACATCCGAAAGATGCAACCCGGTCGTCGGCTCGTCGAGGACGTAGACGGTCGGCTCGTGGGCGGAGCCTGCGGTCAGCTCGGCAGCGAGCTTGAGCCGCTGCGCCTCCCCTCCGGAGAGCGTGTTGGAGCCCTGCCCAATCTGGATGTACCCGACCCCGAGATCCGACAGGGTGGCCAGGGGGCGAGCGATTTTTCGGTGATTGGCGAAGACCTCCGCCGCATCTTGCGCCGTCAAGTGGAGCACGTCGCCGATCGAGAGCCCGGCGTAGCGCACTTCGAGCGTCGACGGCTCGAAGCGGGATCCGCCGCACGCGTCGCAAGGCGCCACGACGTCGGGAAGGAATGGCATCTCCGCGACAATCGTTCCCTGTCCCTGGCATGCCACGCAGCGGCCGCCGCCGCTGCCGTTGAACGAGAAGCGCGCGGCCGAATAGCCCCTAATCTTCGCTTCGGGCAAGTTCGCAAAGAGTTTTCGCAGTTCGTTCCAGATGCCCAGAAACGTCGCCGGGACACTCCTGGGAGTCCGTCCGATGGGCGACTGATCCACGGCGAGAGCGCGCTTCACGCTCCGAGTGCCCGAGATCCCGTCGTGCTCGCCCGGCTCGGGAGCAACGAGCTTCAGCGCACGCCGGAGCGCGGGGTAAAACACGTGGCGCACGAGCGTCGACTTTCCGGAGCCGCTGACTCCGGCAACGACGCACATGCGTCCGACGGGGACCCGAAGCTTCACGCTTCGAAGGTTGTTTGCACGGGCGCCCGACAGCTCGATCCACGCGTCGGCCATAGGCCGCTTCGGCCGCTCGATGCGCGCGGTCTGTTCGAGCGCGCGGGCCGTCGGGGATCGTGGATCGGCAAGCACGCGCGCCGCCGGGCCCTCGGCGACGACGTGTCCTCCATGCCGTCCGCCGCCCGGTCCGAGGTCGATGAGGTGATCGGCCGCCCGAATTGTCTCGGCATCGTGCTCGACCACCAGCACCGTCGAGCCCATGTTGGCGAGCTGCCGCAGATTGGCGAGCAGGCGCCCCGTATCGCGCGGGTGCAGCCCGATCGTCGGTTCGTCGAGGACGTAGAGCGCGCCGGTCAGTCCGCTTCCGAGCTGCGCGCTCAGCCGGAGCCGCTGCATTTCTCCGCCCGACAAACTGGCCGCGGGGCGGTCGAGCGCGAGGTAGCCGAGGCCAACGCCTTCGACGAATGCGAGGCGGCGCACGAGCTCGGCGTAGGGCGCTTTCGCGATTTGGGCCGCGCTTCCGTCGAACGTCCACGACCGTGCGGCCGCGAGTGCCCTCGAGACCGCACGTGACGTGGTCTCCGCGTACGTCTCGCCGTTGAGCCTCACGCGCCGAGGCACCGCGCTCAGCCGCGACCCGCCGCAAGCCGAGCAGGGCGACCTCACCGACGTGCTCTCGAGTGCTTCAGGGCCGCCCTCCACGCCCGTCCCTTCGCAAGCGTCGCATTGCCCTTGCTTCGTGTTGAACGAGAACCATCGGGGGTCGAGCTCGGGCACGCCTGCGCCGCAACTCGGACAGGCGCGAGCCGTCGAGAAGATTTGTTCGGATGCGCCCTGCTTGGCGCTCGGCGAGCCGTCCGCGACGCGGAGCGCCCCGGCGCCCCAGGCCAGCGCGCGGTCGAACGTCGTTCGGTCGAGCGCGGACAGCTTGCCGTAGTACACGATAAGGTCGATCGTGTGCTCCTTCGTCTTGGGCAACTTCGGCGGCGGATCGATCGCGACGATGGCCCCGTCGACGCGCGCAGCCTGGACACCGGCCCGCGATGCGCCGGTGAACAGATCGAGATAAGTTCCCTTTCGCGCGCGCACCGCGGGCGCGTAGACGGTCCTGCTCTTGCCGTCGGTGGCGCCCGTGAGACGTTCGAATAGCGATTGGGGGCTCGCCGGTGCCACGACCGAGTCGCACTCCGGGCAGTGAAGCTCCCCGACTTTTGCGTAGAGCAGGCGCAGGTAGTGGGCGATTTCGGTGACCGTGGCGACCGTGGAGTTCGCGCCGCCTCGGGCGGTGCGCTGTTCGAGAGCGATTGCTGGGGGCACTCCGCTGACGGCGTCGACGTCGGGACGCGGCAGGGTCGGAAGAAACTGCCGGGCGTAGGGGGTGAGCGTCTCCATGAATCGGCGCTGTCCTTCGGCGAAGACGACGTCGAACGCGAGTGACGATTTGCCCGATCCGCTCGGCCCGGTGACGACGCAGATCTTGCCGTGGGGTATCGAGCACGTCACCTCCTTGAGGTTGTGCTCGCGCGCGTGCGAGACCGTGATCGCGGTCGGCGTCGCGATCGGCGCTCCCTTCAGCCGGGCGGGAGCCGCCGTTGAAAACGGCGAGCGAAGGGCCAAGCCCGTCTTCGTCTCCGATTTGGCCACGTCTTCCGGTGTGCCTATCGCGACGATTTGGCCTCCGTACGGGCCGCCGC
>JBAULD010000651.1:0-6190 GCA_049578005.1 Polyangiaceae bacterium | reverse complement strand
GTGGTGTGAGCCGCATCGAGGGCGACGCGCTCGTCGTTCGTACGGTGGAGATCGGCGAAGCCGACGTGGTCGCGACGCTGGTGACCGAGCAGGCCGGGAAGGTGGGCGCGCTGGTGCGGGGCGCGCGCAAGGGGTCGCGCCGCGTCGGCGGCGCGCTCGAACCCGTGCATACGATCTCCGTGCTTCTGGAGGACAGCGGAGGCGAACTCGCCACGCTCAAAGAGGCGCGAATCGTCCGAACGCGGGCGAGGATAGCCGGCAATCTCGAGGCGCTTGGAGCGGCCGGCAGCGCACTTCGCTGGGCACGTCACTTGTTCCCGCCGCGCACACCCGAGCCTGCCGGATGGCGCGTGCTCGTCGACCTGCTCGACGCGCTTGACGAGGCCGGCCGATCTCCTCGCAAAGAACTGGCGATCGCCGGTCTGGCTCTGCTTTCTGCGGTCGGCTACGGCATGGAGTTGGGCGCCTGCGTCTCCTGCGGTCGCCCCTGTCCGGAGAGCCGAGCGGCCTGCGTCGACCCAGCGCGCGGGGGACTGGTCTGTCGCGCATGCGGCGGAGCGAGCACGGTCCTTCCGCCCGCGGATCGGGAGGGCGTGCGCGCGCTCGCGTCGGGTCGCGCCGAGGAGGCGAACGAGGGACACGCCGCCCTGGTTCTGGACCTCATCGACCGAGCGCTAGCGGCGCACACGGGGCTCGAGCGCAAGTGGCGGTGACGCCCCAAGTCGCTTGTTTCGGAGAGATCCTCTGGGACATTTTCGAGACGCGCGCGCGAGGGACCGCCCCCATCTCACGATTCTTTCGGCGAGAGCTCGGCGGGGCCCCGGCAAACGTCGCGACGGGGCTCGCCCGCCTGGGTGTTCGTGCCGCCGTAGTCGGAGGCGTAGGGCGTGACCGCTTCGGCGACGCCCTCATCGACCACCTTCGCAAGGACGGCGTCGACGTGCGCTCGGTCGTCCGGCTGCCGAACCGCACCGGACTGACGTTCGTCGTTCGTGACGGGCGTGGCGAGCCGAACTTCCTCTTTTATCGCCACGAGTCCGCCGACGTATCCATCCGCGCCGAGCACATCACACCGACCATGGGCGACGCGGTCTGGGCTCTCGTCGGTACGAGCACTTTGATGACCAAGGAGCTCGCCGGCGCGACGGCTCGCTTCCTCGACGTGGCCGAGCGCCAGGGCGCTCACCTCATGGTCGACTTGAACGTGCGGGAACACCTTTGGCCCGACCGCCGAACCATGCAACGAGCGATCGCCGGGCTCGCCGAGCGCGCCTCGCTCGTCAAGGCCAGCGACGCGGATCTTCGAGCCGTCACGGGGGCCCGGGGAGCGAGCGAGTCTCCGCTCTTTCGGTGGCTCGAGCGGCATGCGCCCCGCGCCTCGTGGCTGGTGACGCGCGGCGCCGGCGTCGCCAGCGCGATCGGCGAGCACGGTTCGGTCGAGCTTCCGGCTTTACGCGCGCGCTGCGTCGACGCGACAGGCGCGGGCGACGCGTTCATCGCCGGGTCGCTGGCGACGCTCGTGGCGGCGAGAGCGTTGCCCGGCTCGAGCGCTTGGGGCGACGTCGCCCTCTGGCGAGCCGCCTTGCGCACAGGCCATATCATGGGCAAAAAGGCGGTATCGCGCGCGGGTGCCGTCGCGGGCCTCGATCGACTGGGGCAAGCGAGCGCAGCGATCGAGCGCGTTCGAAGGAGTGCCCGATGACCAAAGACCCACGCTACAAACCGATCGCCGTGCGATCGCCGCGTGGCGCGCGCACGACCGAGATCGATTGGGCAGACGGTCACCGCGGCGTCTACCCGCACGCCGTCTTGCGCGGCTACTGTCCGTGCGCAGGCTGCCAGGGGCACTCCGGCGAGATCCATTTCGTCGAGACCGAGGACGTCCAGCAGGAGCTCGACGCGATCGAGCCGGTGGGGGGATACGCTCTGGCGCTCAAGTGGTTCGACGGCCACGCGAGCGGTATCTACAGCTTCACGTTCCTGCGCCAGCTCTGCCGGTGCGAGGCCTGCCGGCCGCCCGGGCAGGGCGGTCCCCCGTGACCGATGCCGCATCGATCGGCTCGGGTGAGCGCGAGCGGCGAAAGCTCGTCGCGCGGGCCAGTATCGTCGGCGCAGGGACGCTCGCGTCGCGCGTACTCGGGCTCGTGCGGGAGGTCGCGCTCGCGGCGATGTTCGACCGCGAAGCGACGGACGCGTGGTCGGTCGCGTTCACGATCCCCAACGCGCTGCGGTCGCTGTTGGGCGAAGGGGCCGTGACAAGCGCGGTCGTTCCAGTGCTCTCGGCAAAGCTCGAGCGGGACGGTGACGGTGCCGCCAGGGTTCTCTTTTCGCGCGTCCGCGGCGTGTCTCTGCTCGCGCTCGCCGTGATGACGGCGTTGGGAATGGCCTTTGCGCGACCGCTCACCCAGCTGTTCGCAGCGTACGCGAAGCCGAGCGAATTCGATCGCACGGTTGCGCTGACGCGCGCCGTATTTCCCTACATCTTCTTCATGGGGACGGCGGCGCTCGGAATGGCGGCGCTGAACGTGAAGCGTCGCTTCGCGGTCGCGGCCTTCGCGCCCGGGCTGCTCAACGTCGCGCTCCTTGTCGCGACCTTTGCATTGCCGGCGCCGCTCGCGTCGCGGGGGGTCGACCCCGCCCTCGCGCTTGCCGCCGGCGCCCTGGTCGGCGGTGTCCTGCAGGTGGCGGCTCAATGGCCGGCGCTGCGCGCGATCGGCTTCGCCCAAGCCCCCACCCTCGTGCTCGACGACGACGTCCGCACGATTTTGCGTCGCATCGGACCCCTCACGTTGGGCTTTGGCGTCTACTACGTAGACTTGGTTCTCTCACGGCGCTTTCTTTCGGGTCTCGGCGTCGGCGCCCAGAGTTACTTCTGGTGGGCCATGCGCCTGTGTGACTTCCCCCAAGGGATTTTCTCGCTGGCGCTGTCGACCGCGGCGCTGCCTTCGCTGTCCGCCCTGGCCGCCACCGGCAACCGAAACGAATTCGCGAAGACCTGGGCGCATGGATTGGGACTCTCGCTCTTCGTGGCGATTCCGGCGAGTGCGCTTTTCGTGGCCGTCGGCGAACCCATCGTCGTGGCGCTGTTCCAACGTGGGGAGTTCGACGCGTTGGCCGCGCACCAGACCGCGCGTGCGCTGGCGTGGCAGGGCGCCGCCGTATGGACGGTCGCCGTCGTGCGACAGACGGTGTCTGCGCTTTATGCCCTCGGCGATACGCGCACGCCGGTCGCGGTGAGCGCGCTCGACCTCCTGGCCTTCATCGCCCTGGCGCTCGCGCTCGTCGGACCGCTCGGACACGTGGGGGTCAGCGTCGCGGTTGCCGGATCGAGCACCGTGCAGATGGTTCTGCTTCTCGCAGGACTGAAGCGGCGCCTGGGCGCGATTGGGGCGCGGCAGCTGGCTCGTGCGGCGACGCGGACCACCGCGTCGTCCGTCACCGCGGGATTGGCAGGGTGGGCGGCGGCCCGATGGGCGACCTCCGGCGCATGGCCGACGGCAGCGTCCCGCGCCATGCCTGGGATTGTCGGGACGTTCGTCTTCGGCGGCGTATTCCTATTTGGGGCGTGGGCGACGCGATCTCCGGAATTGAGGGAGATATTAGGGGCTGCGCGGCGTAGGCTCGGGCGCGCGAGATGACGAAGGAGGCCCGGAGTCGCGAAACGAACGTCGTCGACGCGAAGTTCGTCGCAGGAGCAGTCGACGCCAAATCGCTGCCGCCCCCCACGGTCGTCGAGATCGCCTTCGCGGGCCGATCGAATGTGGGGAAATCAAGCTTGCTCAACGCGATGATGCAGCGACTCGCCCTCGCGCGCACGAGCCGCACCCCCGGGTGCACGCGGCAGATCAACATATTCGAAGTGCGCTGTGCGGACGGACTCACGCTTCGCTTCGTGGATCTGCCCGGATACGGATGGGCGCGGAGGTCGAAGACCGAGCGAAGCGAGTGGCAGGGGATGATCGAAGGGTATTTGCAAGGGCGTGCGGGGCTGCGCGCGGTCGTCATCTTGCTCGACGTGCGGCGCGGAGTAGAGGACGAGGAGAAGCAGCTCGTGGAGTTCCTGGCAGAGCCCCGGCACGTGAGCGGGCCGGCGCGGCTCGAGGTGGTGCTGGTGGCGACGAAAGTGGACAAGCTCGGCGCGGCGAGCCGGAAGCCCGCGCTCGAGAAAGTTGGGCGAAGCGCGAGCGAGGTTGGGGGAAAGGTGATTGGCTTTAGCGCCGTGACGGGCGAGGGCCGCGAGGAGCTTTGGGCCCGAATCCGTGCGGTTGTCTAGTGGAGACGCCCGTTCCCACACTTGCCGGCGCAGGCCAACTGGGGTACTCCACCGAAAGCAGCGACCCGGGCGCATAACTCAGCGGTAGAGTGCGTCCTTCACACGGACGAAGTCGCAGGTTCGATCCCTGCTGCGCCCACTGAAATCATTCAGGATTTCAGCGCTGACCCGGGAAGCCGCGGCTGAATCGTCACTGCCGTCCCGATTGAGTGTGCCGACTTCGGGCGGTTAGCCGCTCATCGCGTCTCGGGCCCTGTTTCTTCACTGCATACGCCCACCATCGCGGATCGCGTGGGCGCTGCGTTCACATAATTGGTTTCTGGGACGTGCCGTCTCACTTGGCACGGTGCTCCGTCGCACCGCATTTGTGGGCCATCCGAACGACACGGAGTCGCGATGAACGAGGTGAATCGATTGCGAGTGCGTAGCTTGATGCGCCGTGCCGCCGCCGTGGCGTATGGGGGTCTGGCGCTGGGTGTGTGGGCTTGTGGCGATTCGACCGGGCCGGACGATGTCTCCCGCGACGCGGAGTCGTCGAGCAGCAGCTCGGGCAGCGGTGGCTCGGGCAGCGGTAGCTCGGGCAGCGGCAGCTCGGGCAGTGGCAGCTCGGGCAGCAGCGGCGGAGCCGAGGGCGGCGCGGCGGGGAGCAGCAGCGGCGACGCGTCGAGCGGCGACGGGGCCTCACGCGAGGACGCTTCGAGCGACGGCGGACTGTCGGACAGGACATTGAGCGATTCCCCGTCCGGGGACGCGACAGCGAACGACGCCCCTGTGAGCGATGCCTCAGAGGCCGGGCCGGACTCCTCGGCCGGCGATTCCGCCCGGGATTCCAGCCCCGACCAAACGGCTGCCGACGGGAGCGACGCCGGTCAGGTTACTCCCGTGGAGCTCTGCCCGGTTCTCGACAATGACTGGAGCCTTCCGGCCGCCGACGCCGCGAGCTGCGCCACGCAAACCATCACGGCCGTATGCCCCGACAGACTGGATTCGTGGTCGCTCGACATCGTCACGGACTACGGGACGGGAAACGTGGCCACTGACTGTCGAATCAGCTCGATGTTCACGCTGATGACCAATAGCGACATCTCGCAATACAGCAACGACCTTCTCTATTGGACTCTGGCCTTTTTCGGATGCCCGGCGCAGCCGAGCGTCGACTCCGGATCATTCCAATACGGGCTCATTCCACGATCGCTCGCGAGCCACGTCTTCACCACGGCCGATCTGCAGCTGCTCTCGTCCTTCTATGTCCAGGCCGTGCAGCAAGCGATCACGGTGGACCAGGGGCTGCCCGACCTCACCGCGACCCAGTATGCGCAGATCAACGCCCAGCTCGCGGCTTGGGCCGCGGAAGTTCCCGATACCCAACCGAGCTCGGTCTACTCCTTCGGCTCGTGTGCGACGGACGCGGGGACCGAGAGTTCGTCGAGCGACGCCGCGGACAGCGGCGACGCAGACCAGGGCGGTTGAGTTCGAACCCGACCGGCGGCGGGCCGCGCCCATTCGCGCCCTCAATGTTGTGTGAATTGGTAAAGCGTGGTGCCGAACATGGTGACCGGCGTGCTGAACTGGCCCCACTGCTGAGCGTTGTTCACGGTCCGGGTCGCCCACTGACCCGCATGGTCCGGCGTGGCGTAGAGAGTACCCACGATGACGAACGGGTTTGCCTGCGTGCCCACGAGGCCGCTGCCATTGTAGTACGAGCCGGGCTCGGCGTAGGGGGCGGGGTCGATCTGGATGGTCGACGTGCAGCGATACCCGGCGTTGTTCCAGCAGTTGACGTACGGAACGCTCGCGAACGGCTCCGGCTGGCCGTCGACTGCGACGATGAGATATGGATTTGCGCCGCTCGGACCGTTGAACGGCGTCATTCCGCTCGACTGGCTACCGTGAAAGTACGACGGCACGGTGTTGGTC
>JBAULD010000650.1:0-7706 GCA_049578005.1 Polyangiaceae bacterium | reverse complement strand
ACGGGCGGCGGAGGGGGGGCAGGAGGAGGTGGCGGCGGCGGGGCCGGCTCGAGGTCGGCCGTCAGCGTTTGGAGCGACGCAAAGGCGACGTCGATCTGCCTTTCCGCAGGAAGGCGACCCTGCTCGGCGAGGGTTACGGTGTGCGCCCCGGGGGCAAGCAGCACGTCGGTCGGCGTCGGCGTCGGCTGAAGCTTGCCATCGACGGTCACCGAGGCGCCCGGCGGATTCGACTCGACGTGCACCTTGCCCGGATAGGCCTTGATCTCGGCGACGCGTTTCCGAATCTCCTCCCCTTGCACGGCCATCTTCTCCGGCACGTGGGCGAGAAACTTGTCGAACCAGGACGCCGCCTCGGGCAAGTGCCCCAGCGAATCCTCGCACAAGCCGATGTAGCGTTCGGCTTGCGGGGCCGATTTGATGTCATTGGCAACCTTGAAATCGGCCAACGCGCCGGAAAAGTCGCTCGCCTTGAACTTTTTCTCTCCGTCCGCATACCGCTTCTTGGCCGTGGCCAAGTCGGGCTTTGCAGCGGTCGCGGCCTCGGCGGGCGGATTGGCGGCGGCCGCAATCGGCGTGAACGAAAGCGCGAGCGCTCCGCCCACGATCCCCGCGAGAATCTGGCTTCGGATTCGGATAGACAGCTCGATCAAGACGGGGCCTCCTCCAAGATGCCGGCGCTCTCTGTGAACCCCGGGACGTGCCGTAAGCGTCTACAGGATACTTGGCTCGGAGGGGCAGCGGAAGATCATGGATGAATCGGAGGCGCTTCTCGCCCTATGGCCGCAGGTGGTCAGAGGGGCGCCGGCCGCTCATGTAGGGTCGGCACGGGCCTCGACGAGCTCCACCAACACGCCACCGGTCGCCTTCGGGTGGACGAAGGCGACCTTGTGACCGCGCGCCCCAATCCGCGCGACCGCGTCGATCATGGGCACACCGAGCGCCGCCAGGAGAGTGATCGCCTCGTCGATTCCCTCGACCTCGACGGCGACGTGGTGCAAGCCCGGGCCGCGCTTCTCGAGAAAACGCGCGAGTCCCTCGTTTCCCCGCGGTGTGACGAGCTCCAGACTCGCGTCGCCGATCGGAAAATTCACGACTTCCGTCTTCTGCGACTCGACCCATTCTCGCTCACTCGGGGAGACGCCGAGCAGAGCTTGCCAGCGCGCACGTGCGTCGTCGATATCGGCAACACATACCGCGACGTGATCGATTTTCTTGATTTTCAACTTGAAATCCCGCGCCTCGCCCCCCTTTCCCTTAGCCGGGGGGCCAGCCCTTGTCACATCTGACCCTTCGCCCCGCCCGTCGAGATATAGTGCGCGGCGACCATGAGAACTCCGGGGACCTCGGCCCACCCATTGGCTGCTCTCTTGCCGCTCGCAATGGCGGCAGCCACGAGCACCGGGTGCAACGCGCTCTCTCCGCCCTTCAGCGACATGAAGGGCGCGCAGATGACCGTGTACCGGCTGCAGAATTTCGAGCCGCCGGTGCAGGCCCAGACGCAACCACCCGCGCAGGCGGGGTTTCAGCTTCCTCCTCAGATTCAGCAGTGGGTACAGGCCGGCGCTTCGTTGCTCCCGCCCGGGCTCATTCCTCCCGGTTTGCTGGCAGGCGCGGCGGCGCCACAGCCGGCTCCGCCGGACGCCCCGCGCTTTCATAGTTTTCGGATCCTCGAATGGCAGCCGGTCAACGACGCGAGCGTGAAGAGCGACATTCTCGACACGTTTGGCCACGCGTCGAACTTCACGACGGCACAGTTCAACTGCAACTACGCCGAGCTCGGGTTCGCCATCGCCCAGGCCAACAACCCGACCCCGGCGGACGTCCTGGTATCGCTCTCGTGCCAGCAGGTTCAGGGCTTCAATTTTGCGTGGCCCTACCAGCAGACCGGCATCGCGCCCGACACCGAAAAGAAGTTCGCGCAGATCGCGCAAAAGGTCTTCGCGGGCCGTTGAGGCCGGAACAGCGGAGGAACGGCGATGAGCGACCGTCCCCTCGTCTCCTATGATCCCAATCCGCTGCTGGCTTGGCTCTACCAGCGGGTCTTCGACGCCATCGAGGTCGACGAATCGTGGGCGCGGGCGGTGCGCGACGCCGACGCGCGCGGCACGGTCGTCTACGTGCTCCGCAACCTTTCGCGCGTCGACTTCTTCGCGCTCGACTATCTGACCAAGAGCCATCACCTTCCGCAGGTTCGCTTCGCCAACGACCTCGGCCTCTGGCTGCTCGAGCCGATGCAACGCGGATGGCTCAACGCTCTCCGGCCGAGAACCTCGAGCGGCGACGCGGCCGATCTCGAGCGCGCGGTGTTGAGCGGCGCGAGCGCCGTTCTCTTTCTCAAGCGACCGCCGCACCTACTCGAAGGAAAGGCTCGCGGGAAGGTCGAGGGAGACCACCTCATTCGCGCCCTTTTCGATGTGCAAAGACGGGGCGCAACGCGAGTCCTCTTGGTCCCCCAAGTGTTTCTTTGGTCGCGAAGCCCCGCGACGCGAGGGGGGAACGTGACCGACGCCATCTTCGGGACCAACGAATGGCCCGGCAACGTCCGCTCTCTCACGCAATTTCTGGCCAATCGAAGGCACGCGACGATGCGCGCCGGCGAGCCGGTCGACTTGAACGAGTTTCTTGCGCGCGAAAGCGACGGGGCCAGCGACGATGTTCTCGTCCGCCGCCTGACGTACACGCTCCTGCGGCGACTCGAACGGGAGCGTCGCGCGATGGTCGGCCCGACTCGCAAGCCCGCCGACCGCCTGCGAGAGG
Organism: Polyangiaceae bacterium; assembly: GCA_049578005.1. Classification (GTDB taxonomy): domain Bacteria; phylum Myxococcota_A; class Polyangia; order Polyangiales; family Polyangiaceae; genus Palsa-1150. The sequence continues at coordinate 4,949 of JBAULD010000650.1, read as the reverse complement.
AAGTGATCCGCAGCCCGAAGCTCCAGAAGGTCATCGCCGACATGGCAGGCGAAGGGGAGAAAGAGCGGGCGGTCATTCGCCAGCGCGCGCTCGGCATGCTCCGCGACATGGAGGCGGCGCTCGACATGAGCGCAATCGCGGCGCTCGACCGAGTCTTTGCGCAGGCCGTATCGCGAATGTTCTCGGCGGTCGAGGTCGACGAGAAGGGCATCGAGCGACTGCGAGAACACGCGAAGGAGGGCACTCTCGTTCTGCTCCCCTCTCACAAGTCGCACATGGATTACCTCGCACTCGCGTGGATCCTATACCGCCACAAGCTCCCGCTGCCGCTCATCGCGGCCGGCGACAACCTCAACTTCTTTCCGATGGGGCCCATCTTTCGGCGCGCGGGGGCCTTCTTCATTCGCCGGAAGTTCGCTGGAGACCGTCTCTACGCCGCGGTCGTCGACGCATACATGCGTCGCCTCATCAAAGACGGGTGGCCTCTCGAATTTTTCCTCGAGGGCGGACGCTCGCGGACCGGCAAGCTCCGGCCGCCCAAACTCGGCCTCCTGTCGATCGTCGTCGACGCCGCGCTCGGCGTGCCGACGCACACGACCTGGTTTTGCCCGGTGAGCATCGGCTATGAGCGATTCGTCGACGAGAAGGCCCTCGTGCACGAGCTTACCGGAGGCGAAAAGCCCAAGGAGGACGCGCGCGCGGTGATGCGCTCGATGGAGCTTCTCCTCGGACGTTACGGGCGCCTGAGCGTGCAGTTCGGCAAGCCGATGAGCCTTCACGACGTCCTCCACGAGCTCGATTCGCGATCGAAGCCGGAAGACCTGACCACGATGACCCCTGGGCGCCGGCGCGCAGTCATCACGCGGCTCGCGTACAGCGTCATGAACGAAATCAACGCGGTCACGGCCGTGACGCCCGGCTCGCTCGTCGCCACGGCGCTCTTGGCGCACGAGCGGCGCGGGCTTCCGCACGCCGATCTCGTCGCCGCGTGCGAGCGCTTGGCGCGCACGCTTCATCGTTCGAAAGCGCGGTTCAGCCCGTCGCTCGCCGCCGACCGAACGCGCGGCGACGCCGTCGACGGCCCGCTCGTCAGGGCATCCGCGATCCGGGAGGCGGTGGACTTGTTCGTGCGCGCCGAGCACGTGCAAGCCCACCGCATCGGCGACGACACCATCTACGTCGTCCCGCCGGAAGCCCGTATGTCGCTCGACCTCGCGAAGAACGTCATCGTCCACTTTTTCGCGCCGCGTGCGCTCATCGCGACCGCGCTCCTCGCGAGTCCCGGCCCCCCGCTCGGGTTCGACGCCGTGCGAGAGCGCGTCTTGTCGCTCTCGCGACTCTTCAAGTACGAGTTCACCTTCCGGGCGGACGCGTCCTTCGAACAGATCTTCGACGAAGAGATCGCCACCCTCGAGGCCGACGGCGAGGTGACGCGTGACGTGGGGGCGGGGCTTCTTGCTCCCAAAGGCGAAGACGGCCAAGCGCAGATCGAACTCTACGCGCGGATCCTGGCGAACTTCGTCGAAGGCTACCGCATCGCGGCGCGCGGCCTGTCCGCGCTGCTCCGCGGCCCGCTCGCCACGAAGGAAATCGTGCGCCGCGCGATGACGGCTGGAGAGCGCATGTTTCTGGCAGGCGAGATCGCGCGGCGTGAAGCCGTCAGCAGTCCGATGCTCGAGAACGCGTACTCGAGCTTCATCGACCAGGGCTACCTCTCACGCTTCGAGGGCAAGCTGGCGCTGACCCCGTCGTTCGCGACGGCAAGCGCGGTCGCGACAATCGAGTCGCGAATCGTGGCGATGAGCGCGGTCGTGCACGGATGATGATTCGTCGCCCGCGCCCGATCGAGAGTGGCCCTCGATTGCGCGACACGCCAAGTCCCGCCCTCGGAGGTGAAGCTCACTCCCGCGGGCAAACGCCTCCATTCGTTGGACTCCGCGCTGAGCCGGGCTACGCCAGCTTCCAGCGCGTGCCGTGCGGCGTGTCGTCGACGAGGACGCGGCGTCGTTTCAGTTCTTCGCGTATTTCGTCCGCGCGCGCGAAGTCCTTCGCCTTGCGCGCGGCCTGCCGCAAACACACGAGTCCCTCGACGAACGTCGCGTCCGTCTGCTCGCGCCCCACGAGGCTCTCGAAGCTCGGAACATGTCCGCTCGCGAGCACCTCGGCGATTCTTTCCTTGGTGAGCACCCCGCTCCTTGCCTGCCGATCGAGGACGTCGAGAACGTCGTCCACGCTCTCGATGGCAAGACGCGCCTCGGCGGCGTCGGCCGGCGACAGCTCCATTTGATTGAGCTCCCCGACGAGCCGGAAGAGCGCCGCCAGAGCGTTGGGCATGTTCAGATTGTCGTCGAGAGCTTCGTCGAACTCCCGCAAGCTCGCGACGGCAAGGTCGCGGACGCGAGTGCTGGGCGGACCGACCTCCGAAGCCGGGTCCACCGACACTTCACGCAAACGATCGTAACGCGACTGGATCCTGTCGACGCTCGCCTTCGCCTGCGCGAGAAGGTCGAATCCGAAGTTCATCGGCTGCGTGTACTGGTTGGACATCAGCGCATATCGGAGGACGCCGGCAGGTACGCGTCCGTCGGCGAAGCCGATCTCGGCGAGGCGCGCCGCGAGGTCGGGCCGTTTGCTCGTCGCGGGGTTCATGAGGTCGCGCACGGTGAAGAACGTGCCGTCGCGCTTCGACATTTTCTTGTTGTCGACGAGCAGGTGCCGGCCGTGAACCCAGTACCGGGCGAAACTCTCCGGCGGCGACGACTCGGTCGCTGCGCCGAAGCTTTGCGCGATCTCGCACTCGTGATGCGGAAAGATGTTGTCTTCTCCGCCCGTGTGGAGGTCGATGACGGGCCCGAGCAAGGCGCGCGACATCGCGGAGCACTCGATGTGCCACCCGGGAAAGCCAGGCCGGATGCGCCCGTCGACGCCGCCCGGCACGAGACGCCGGAACCGCTCCCAGTCCTCCGCTTGCCACCCGGCGGGCGAATGCGGGTCCCACTGCATGAGGTGTTTCTGGTCGACCTTCCATAGCGCGAAGTCCCGCGGGTCCTTTTTCTCCGTACGCACCGCGACGCGAGCGCCCTCTTCCAGATCGTCGATCACTTTGCCGGAGAGCTGACCGTAGTGGGGAAACTTGGCGATCTCGAAGTACACCTGCCCGGCGGCGTCGCAGTAGGCGTAGCCGCGGGCGATGAGGACTTGGATCATCTCGAGCATCTCGGGCACGTAACGCGTCGCGCGCGGATGGAGCTCCGGGTCGAGCGCGTCGGCTCCCGAATAGTTCTTCATCCGTAGCGCCTTCGCGTCCTCGATGAACGCCGCCTCGAAGTGAGCGGCCACCCTGTAGGGGTCCCAGCCGAGCTCGCGCGCCGCAATGGCGAGCTTGTCCTCTCCGGTCGCATCGGCCAAGTGGTCCTGCGTCATGTGCCCGACGTCGGTGATGTTCATCACGTGGCGGACCGAGTAGCCGCGGCGCTCGAGCACGCGCCGCAGGAGGTCGGCGACGAGGAAGCTGCGGAAGTTGCCGATGTGAGCGTAGGAGTAGACCGTCGGCCCGCAGCTGTAGAGGAGCACTTTCTTTCGAGCGGGGTCGAGCGCGTCGAAGGGCACGATCGACTTCGTGTACGTGTTCTTGAGGTGAAGCGGCATCGGATCGCGGGGGGGAGACTACTTCACAATCGCGGCTGCGGCGCGGAGAGTCCGGAAGCTCCGAAGTTCATGCGCATTGTCGTCGTCGCAGAGTCGTCGAGCCCGCGTCCTCGAGCCGCAATCGTAGTCCTTGCGTAACACAGGGGAGGTGGCGGGCCCGTGCATGCAAGCGCGAGATGTGGACTTCGGTTTTACTTCGTGTAACCTGATGAACCTCCCATGCGCGCCAAATCGAACCTCATGAACGCCGCGGGCGCGGCCATCCTGGTCGGCGCCTCGTCCTGCTCGACCGGCAACCCGACCGGGGTCATCACCGAGAAATGGGGCGCGGGGTGTTCCGCGGGAGCCGGCGGCCTTTGCTCCTTCCGTTCGCCGACCGATCCAGGACCGGGCGGGATCCTCTTCGCCGCGTCGGGCGAAGTGCTCGCCCTGACCGGATACCCGTTTCCTCCCGTCAACGTAGGCGACCCCGCCTTCGTCGACGGCTGGGACGTTCACTTCACGCGTCTTCTCGTGACCGTCGACAAAATCAGGCTGTCCAGCAACCCCGATTTGTCTCCGGGAGACCAATCTCAGACCGGACCGCTGCTCGCCGAGGTCCTCGGTCCTTGGGCGATCGACCTCGCGCACGGAGATCCCAGCTATCTCCCGGGCAAGGGGGGGCCTGGAGAAGAGGCCGTCCCGATCGCGAGCCTCGGCCGAGCCTCGGCGTTCGCCACCGACGGCACGCGCTACGCGTTCGGCTTCGATTTGATCGCGGCGACGACCGAGACCGCCGACAGTCGGCCGACGATGAACGTGAACATCGATGCGGCGGGTCTGGCCGACTATGAGGACATGGTCCAGCGCCAGTGCACCGTGCTCTACGTGGGCACCGCCACGTTCAAGGGCGACCCGAGTTTCGCCGGCTGCATCGACGCGGAGCATGCGACCTGGCCGACGACGGTCGACTTCCGCCTCTGCTTTCAATCGCCGACCTCGTACGTCAACTGCCAGAATCCGGACAACGATCCGGCCATGGCATTCCCGAACGAGGAGCACCAGCGAGGGATTGCGTTCAAGAGCAACCAATCGGTGATCGGGCAAGTCACCGTGCACACCGACCATCCCTTTTGGGACAGCGTGCTCCATGATTCCCCCGCTCACTTCGATCAATTCGCGGCGCGGGTCGTGGGTCAAGACGGCGGCACGGCGCCCACCGTGAGCCTGGACCTGACCAAGGGCGTCGACTACACGGGATACACCGACGCCCTCGGAAACAAGCTCAATTGGCGTTACTGCATCGCACCGCCCACGGACGT
>JBAULD010000649.1:0-2620 GCA_049578005.1 Polyangiaceae bacterium | reverse complement strand
TACTCGCGCTGCTGGCTCCCTCCCGCCGCCGCGTACTCCAACTCCGCCTCGCTCGGCAGGAAGCCCGCGGCCGTAGCCGGGGTCCCTGACCGTCGAAAAGCCGGAATCTCGTCCCAAATGCAGAAGGCATACGCTTCGTACCAGTTCACACAATTGATCGGCAGCGTTTCCTGCGTCCCGGGTGAGGGAGTCCACGTGCCGCAATTCAGGTTCGTATCTGTCAGAGCGATGGAGCTGTCGTCCGTCGCCACCCAGCCGGGCTCGTAGCCCCCACCGGTCGCGTTCAGACCGCTGCCCCCGTTCAAGTGCGTGTGTTTGCCGGATCCTGCTGACGGAACTGCTGGCGGAACGTAGCCCGCTCCCCCATTCCACGCGGCGACGAACTGACGGAACCGACCCACCGTCACCAAGTATTTGTCGAGGCGAAAACCGCTTACCGTCGCCCGATCCGAAAGGCCCGTGGCTCCCGTTCCGCTGTTCGTGTAGGTCCGATAATAGGTCCCACCGGGAACCTCCAAACTGGTGCAGCAGCTCTCGCTGCTGGCCCCGCAGTCATCCAGGCCAGGACCGCTCAGACCCTCGCAGCTCGTGCCACTGGTCGTGGACCCCGTGCAGGCCCCGCCGCTGCATGTGCCGCTAGCGCATGGCCATGGCGTGCCCCACAGCGCGGTCACGCCGCAGGTCTGCACCGCCGAGTTGCCGGCGACCACACCGCAGATCGGCGCCGATGAGATACCGGAGCACGTCGTGCTGCCAGGAAGGCATTGGCCCATGGGCTCGGGCGGGCATTCCACCGCGTCGCCTGAATCGCTTCCGCCTTCAGACCCCGAGAATTGCAATCCCGAGTCGTCCAACCCGCTGGCCCCAGAGCTGCCGCCACTTCCGCTGCTACTCGACGCTGCCCCGCCCGAACGGCTCGACGCGGAGCTGCCGTCCGCCCCTGTGCCGCCCCCATCGCTGGCACCGCCATCCTCAACTTTTGGCCTTTCCTCCGAATCGAGAACGCGCCCGCAAGCCAGGACGCCAAGCGGCGACACCAACGCGACAAGAACGCGAAAGTGTGGCATCGGTCAGAGTGCCCTCCTCCGCCGCGTCCCGTACCAATTCAAGCCCTTCATGGTTTTTGACTAAATGATCGACTACGGGCCGCCCGTTTGGCTCTCAGGGTTGCAACCCGTCGGCTCTCCTGACACCCCCACTACGGGTACGAGCCGTCGACGAGTCCGTTGATGTACTTCTCGATGTTGGTGTACCCGGTGTGGTCGAAGTCGCCGGTCGCGTCGGCGGCGCTGTTCGGGTTCAGGCCGTACTTGGTTTCCCAGGCATCGGGCATTCCGTCCTGGTCGGTGTCCGTCGGCGCCGTGCCGCCGGCCAGCGTGCCGTAGCCGCTGTTGCCGAGGCCCGTTGCGGTTTGCGTCGTCCAAAGCGAGCCGGTTTTTCCAAGCGAGTTCACGTCGGCGATAACGAGGGCATCGACCTGATCGCGGTGCAACGAAGCCCCAGCTCCGGCCACCGCGGCGGCGAAGCTGGCGGCGGCGCTCGTGGTCGGCATGCTCGTCGTGTCGGCGGACGACGCCGCTGCGGCGTGGGTCGTCCCGGCCGGATATCCCGCGTCCGTGCCGTTGAGCGTTCCGTCCGCGTTCGCGTCCGCGAGGTTGCCGTTGACGTAAACGGTTTGACCGGAGTTCATTTGATAGAAGTAGTCGCCGGGGCTGCTCGTCGACGGACCCGCGATGAAGTAGTTGTGGACGATGTCGTGCCAGAACTGGCCGCTCGTGTCCCCGGCGGCGTACGCGTACTGGTAATTGTAGACCACGTTGTTGACGAACTGCGTGTTCGACTTGGCCAGCGGACACCGACCATGAGCGTTGGCAAACACGTTCCCGTACCAGGTGAAAAACCCGCCCGTCATCTCGGTGTGCGCGCCGAATTGCTGTCCGGTCGGGTCGGCGTCGATGGAGTTTTGAACGGTGATGTTCGTCGCCCCCACCGCGTCGATGTTGTTGTATTGCGCGAACTCGATCGAGATGTGATCGAAGATGAGATTGGTCGCGTTGAGGAGGTTGATCCCGCTCTTCTTGGCGTCGGAATCGAGGAGTCCTTGTCGGAACCGCGCGTAACGGACGATGACGTTCGACGCGGCGTCGAACGAGACTTCACGTCCCATGAAGCCGATGCCGTCCCCCGGGGCGGTCTGGCCCGCGATGGTCAGGTTGCTCGTGACCGACACGGGCGTTTGAAGGCTGACGTACCCGCCGACGTCGAAGACCACGATGCGGTTCCCCTGGCTGACGGCGTCACGAAACGACCCGGCGCCGGTATCGTTCAAGTTGGTGACGTGGTAGGCGGCGCTGCCTCGACCGCCGGTCGCTTTCTTTCCAAAGCCGAGCGCACCGGGAAAGGCGACGACCGGGCCCGAAGCACCCGGCGAAACAGCCTTTCCCGCGTCGGACGGAGCCACCGAGCCGCCCGAACCCGAAGAGCCTCCGTGGCCGGCAGAGCCTCCCGCGTCGGTCGTGGTACCCGCCCCGGACCCGCTGCTCGATGCCCCCGCCGTGGCGCCCGGCCCACCGCTCGACCCTCCGGAGCCGGCCGTAGCGCCCGACGAACTGCCCGCTCC
>JBAULD010000648.1:0-8482 GCA_049578005.1 Polyangiaceae bacterium | reverse complement strand
CGCCCGACCCCACGCCGTCGTGGCCCGACGCTTGGAACGGCGCCTTCGCCGGACGAGGCGATCCCCATGCGCAACCCATCGCAATTCCGCGTGACGCAAGGGGCCGGGCGCGCTGGCTCGCCTTCGCGGGCACGCGCGATGTCGCCTGGGGCGCGTGGCGAGTCGCACGAGCGGAAGACGGCACGACCGAAATCGAGCCCGTCGAACACTGGCCTTCGGGGGTTCGTGTCGTGGGCGGAGTGGTCGAGGGAGGCGTCGCCTACGTGCTCGTGGAAAGTGTCGGCGCGCTCGATCAACCGGCTGGCCTGCGCTCGGCCTGGATCGACACGGGGGGAGGACCTCCGTCCCCGTTCGAGGCCTCCCCGATGGCCCTCGCCGACGTCCGCGATGCGGAGGAGCTTGCCTCTCGCGTCAAGCACCCTCCCTCGGTCGAGCGAGACCCGGCCGCGCTTCTTTCCACATTGCGCACGGCGGGCGTATCGGCCGCGGCCCTGGCGAACGCACTCGCGAAGGAAGGGGCCGACGTCCGCATCGCGTGGCAGGCGCTCTTCACGCAGCGGGTCGGGCACGTCGACGCGGACTCCGCGGCAACCTCGCCCCTGGCCGGGGCCGTCCTGGCGGTGATTCACGACGCGCTCGTCACGCAGGCGTGCGGCGCGGACGCATGCGAGGCGTGGACCGAGGGCGGACGGGCAATCGTTCGCTTCGTGAAACAAGAGGGCCGCTGGGCCATTCGCTCGGTCACCGAAGACGCGCCGGTGACCCGGTCGCCCGACACCGTCCAGCCGAGGACCGTGCCGAGCGAAGCCGACACGACCGAGACGCGGTCCCTCCTTCTCGCTCGTGCACGCGAAGTCCGGCAGGTGATCGGCCAGGCGCAACTCGACTCGTCCAACGGGGGAATGATCGGCATTGGCCTGACCGATTTGGCCCCCGATTCCCCGGTCGTGGTCATGCGCGAGGGGGCGGCCCTGCGCGCCTTCGTCGTGGAGGCAGGCGCGGTTCGAGCCGAAATGGCCGATGCGCGCTGGGACGCCGCGTTCGCAGATGCCGACGGGGACGGGAGAACGGACGTCGTGGTTCGCTTGAGCGGGACGGGGGCGGGCGGATTGGCGGTTGCTTGGACGGAGGCGTTCCTCTCCCCTCCCCCCTCGATGCAAGTATCGTCCCTCGAGGCAGACTTGCCGAGCGCGCTCGCCGTCATGGACACGCCGGACGCAAACGCGGCTGCGCAGGCGGCGGCTTCCATTCCGCCGCACGGGGTATCGCACGACGAGGCGTGCCGACTTCTCGCAGGGGCGACGACGCCACCGGGGTTCCGGAGACTGGCGTCGCCGGACGCGCGACTGATGCACTTCGACGAACCGCGGAAGCCCACGTGGCGGCCGAAAGTGATTCCGATTGGAAAGCTGGCGATCGACGACCTCCGCGCAATCAGCGCGCACTGCGCCGAGATGACGTGCAGCCCGAGTAGGCCGTATTGCGCTTGGGTGGGCGGCTCCGACTCGGAGCACTTCTGGTTCGACTGGCGCGACGGCCGCCTCGAGCTCCTCGGGGCTGCGGACTACAACGGCGAATGAACCGCATCGTTTCTCGATGAGGCTTCTGGCGCGCGAGCTTGCGGGCGCGTTCCCGGAGATGCAGGTCAGCGACGACGACGCCGACCGCGTCGCTTACGCGCGCGACATGTGGCCTCGTCACCACCTGGCCGTGCGAGCGGGGCGCCCGGCGGAGAATCGGCCCGGCGCCATCGTCTGGCCCGCCTCGGCGGACGGCGTGGCGCGCCTCGCGCGGTGGGCGTGCAAGCGCGGAGTCGCGCTCGTGCCCTTCGGCGCAGGAAGTGGCGTGTGCGCGGGCGTGCTTCCGCGGGCCGAAACCGTCGTGGTCGACATGAAACGCATGGCGCGGGTCCGTCGTCTCGACGCCGAGGCGCCGGCGATCGAAGTCGAAGGGGGCCATATGGGACTGCCGCTCGAGAAACTCCTCGAACGCGCCGGTTTCACGCTCGGACACTTCCCCTCGTCGATCCTGTGCAGCACGGTCGGCGGGTGGGTCGCGACCCGGAGTGCAGGGCAGTGCTCGGGGGCCTACGGGAAAATCGAGGACATCGTCGTCGGCTTGGAGTGCGTGACCGGAGATGGTGAAGTTCTGAACCTGCGGCGACGCACGAGCGCGCCGGATCTGGTCCCGCTCGTCGTGGGTAGCGAGGGCACGCTCGCTTTCGTCACCAGCGCCACGCTGCGCCTCCACCCGGCCGTTGCTTCGCGCGGCTTCGGAGCTTGGTCCTTTCCGGCGATTCGGCAGGGCTGGGAAGCGATGCGAGAGCTCTTCCAGCAGGGCCTCCGGCCGGCGGTAGCGCGACTCTACGACCCGTTCGACGCGATGCTCGCTCGGCACGCGCGCGCGAAATCGGCGGCGACGGCGGAGACCCACGGCCCGGGCCTGGGCGGCGTGGCCCTACGGGGACTGCTGAAGCGGCCCGGGATGCTCAACGAGATCCTTCATTCGAACGTCGGCGCGCGCATACTGGGCGGCGCGATGCTGGTCCTCGTCTTCGAGTCGGCGAGGGAACACGGATTCGATCAAGACGCCGATCGGGCGCGAGGGATCGCGCAGTCGATGGGTGGAACGTGGCTGGGCGAAGGGCCGGCGCGTGGTTGGTTCGCGCGTCGATATTCGGTGAGCTACCGACAAGCGCCCGTGTTCGCGAATGGAGCGTTCGTCGACACGATGGAGGTAGCGGCGAGCTGGTCCAAGCTCGGCGGTTTATACGAAGGCGTTCGCCGAGCGGTGGGGCCTGACGTCTTGGTCACGGCCCACTTCAGTCACGCGTATCCCGACGGTTGCTGCATCTACTTCACATTCGCAGGGAGCGCTCGCGGCGCCGGGCGGTCGAAGGTCGGGTGGGACGCCGCGTGCGAGCAGACGTACGATCGCGCGTGGCAGAGCGCCCTCTCCGCGGCGACGCGGGCGGGAGGAACGCTATCTCACCACCACGGAGTCGGCCGGTCGAAGGCGCCGCGCCTCCGGGCGGAGCTGGGGGCGGGGGTCGAGGTCGTTGGGGGGCTGATGCGGGCGTTCGATCCGGCGGGCATCTTGAATCCGGGTGCGCTGATGCCGACGTCCACGTCCACGTCCACGTCCACGTCCACGTCCACGTCCACGTCCACGTCCACGTCCACGTCGGTCCATATCGACCGCGAGAGCTTGCTTGCTCGGATCGACGGGTCGACGGGGCTGGCGACCGCGGAGGACCTATTGAATCGCGCCGGGTTGACGCTCTCCTTGGACCGGCCGCTCGTCCCGCTCACTGTCGCCGAGTGGCTCGCGCGCGGGGCGCCCGGAGCGCGAGATAGCTGGCTCGACCCGGTCGATCACCTGGTCGCGGGTCTCGACGCGACGCTTGCCGGAGGTCAATCGCTGGCGCTCCATCCCGCGCCGCGCCGCGCGGTAGGGCCGGACCTCACGGCGCTTGTCGTGGGTGCTCAGGGCCGCTTCGGGCGAATCGACGCGGCATGGCTCCGCGTGTACCGGCTCGGGGTCGAACGGCCGACCGCTTCACCGTTCGAATGCGAGCGCGACCCCACGCCGAACGCCGGAGAGCGCGCGCGGGTCGACGCCATCGGGCGCGCGCTCGCCGCGATCCCGGAATCGGTACGGCGGAATGATAAGCTCGGGGCATGACGACCTGTCTTTTTTGCAACATCGTCGCACGAGCGATCCCCGCGCAGGTCGTGCTCGAAAACGAGCATGTCCTCGCCTTCCGCGACATCCGCCCCGTCGCGCCCGTTCACGCGCTCGTCATCCCCAAGCGACACATCACGGGCGTCCACGACGTCACGGCGGACGACGTTCAACTCGTGGGGCAATTGTTGCTGGCTGCCCGCGACGCCGCGGAGCAGCTCGGTCTCGGCGATGGCGGCTATCGCCTGGTGATGAACCAGGGCGTGGACGCGGGCCAGAGCGTTGCTCATCTGCATTGCCACGTCATCGGCGGACGACCCATGGCGTGGCCGCCGGGCTAGGAAGAGCGAGCGTCCGAAGGCGTCGCGCGCTAGGTTTGGCCGTGTCATGTGCGGCCGAACGGCACTGAGGGCCAGCCCGGAAGACCTGCGTGCGGCGCTCTCACTCGAGGAGTGCGCCCCGATCGGGCCGCGCTTCAACGTGCCTCCGTCCCAACCGGTCGCCGTTCTCCGGACCCCCGAGAAATCGAGCCCACGCAAGCTCGAGCTCTTGCGATGGGGCCTTGTCCCGGCCTGGGCCAAGGACGTGCGCATTGGACACAGGCTCGCCCTGGCGCGCTCCGAAACGGTCGCGACCATGCCCGCTTTCCGCGAGGCGATTCGGCGGCGGCGCTGCCTGGTCGTCGTCGATGGGTTCTTCGAGTGGCAGCGCGCCGGAAAGCACCCGAGTCAGCCGTTCTTCGTTCGACGCGCCGACCGTGGACCGTTTGCGCTCGCTGGCATCTGGGAGCGGTGGGTCGGGCGTGACGGAGAGGTCGTCGAGTCGTGCGCAATCATCACCCAGCCCGCGCGGCCCCCCGTCGAGGCCATCCACGACCGCATGCCGCTCGTCCTCGAGCGCGAGGCGTGGGCGCACTGGCTCGACCCGGAGCTCAACCACGCCGAAGCGCTAGAGCCCTTGCTGCAGCCTCGTCAGGCGGCGCTCATCGCGTTCCCCGTGAGCTCCATCGTCAACGACCCGCGCCACGACGACCCGCGATGCCAGGAGCCGGCTGCGCCACCGGCCCAGCTGAGCCTCGTCTAATCCCACGGATGAGATCTGGAAAAAACGGGGGGCGTCAGCCGTTGATGTCCGCGTCGATCTCGGCGAGACGGAGCCCTGCGGAGAGCCGAATCAGGGCGGCGTCGATGGCGGCGCGGTCCTCGTCGGTCGCGCGCAGCCCGGCGACCGCCGCGCGTTCGGCGAGATAGCGCACGCACGCGAGCTCGAGGTCGTTCAGCAACGCCTGCCGCCGCATCTTCATCGCCGGAAGGCTGTAACTAAGCTCGACGCGAGCCGAGACTCGGGCGACACGGAGCGAGTCGATTTCCCCTTGAGCGCCCGCAATCTGTCGCACAATCCCGCGGAGCAAGGTCGCGCGGCGGCGCGCCCGGCGAACCTCGGGGTTCTCGAAGAGATCGAAGCTGCGGTTGCGCGACAAAAGGCCGGGCACCAGAGTCATCCCGACGACGAGCGCTTCGCCCTCCATACGCATGGTCAGGCCTCTGCGTCCTCGGCGCCGCTGGCGGCCTCCGATGGCGACGGACCGGCAACCACGACCCCCGCAGCCTGGAGTCGCTCCGTTTCGCGGCTCGTGCGCAAGGCCGTGACGAGCTCGTCGAGATCTCCCTCGATAATCCGATCGAGCTTGGCCAAAGTCAGCCTGATTCGGTGGTCGGTGACTCGGTTTTGCGGGAAATTGTACGTACGGATCTTCTGGCTGCGCTCGCCCGTGGACACCATGCTCCGGCGCGTCGCGGCTTCGTTTTCCTCTTGTCTCACGCGCTCGCGCTCGAGCAGTCGGGCCTTCAGGACCTTCAAGGCTTTGGCCTTGTTCTTGAGCTGCGACCGCTCGTCCTGGCATTTGACGATGATGCCGGTCGGCTTGTGAACGAGCTGCACGGCGCTGTTGGTCGTGTTCACCCCCTGGCCACCCGGACCCCCGCTCGCGGCGATGCTTATCTCGAGATCTTTCTCGTCGACGTGCACTTCCACGTCGTCGGCCTCCGGAAGGACCGCGACGGTCGCAGTCGACGTATGAATGCGCCCCTGCTGCTCGGTCGCCGGCACGCGCTGCACACGATGCACGCCGCCTTCGAAGCGAAGCTGCGAATACACGTCCTTGCCACTGACGAGCGCGATGCACTCCTTGTAACCACCGCTCGCGCTTTCGCTGAGCGAGAGGACCTCGACTTTCCACCGCTTGCGCTCGGCATACCGGGCATACATTCGAAAGAGATCCGCGGCGAAGAGGGCCGCTTCCTCGCCGCCCTCCGCGCTACGAATTTCGAGAATCGTGTTCTTCTGGTCGCTCGGATCGGGCGGCAGCAGCAAGAGCTGGATCGTTTGCTCCAGCTTTGCTCGCTCCCCGTCCAGCTCGGCCAGCTCGGCCTGAGCGAGTTCGCGAAGCTCGGGGTCGGAGAGGGCCTCTTGGTTGTCCGAGATCCGCTTGGCGAGCTCTCGATAGGTGGAGAACGACTGGACGAGCGGTTCGAGATCGCTCCGCTCCTTGTTGAGCTTCAGCTGCTTGGCGCGATCGGCGAGTACATCGGGACGGCACAGTTGCTCCGCGAGATCGTCATAGCGACGAACGAGCTGTTCGAGCTTGTCGACGGGGAGCATGCGAGCCCCTGTAGCATACAGGACACGACGTCCCCGCGCGCTCCTCTATCCCCCCCCCCGGGGCCCCCCGGAGCGGACCGGAAGCTCAGGCCGCGGGACGCAGGCGGTCGGCGGCGAGGAGCGCTCCGTAACTCTCGAAGGCCACGTCGTCTTCGCTCGGGTAGGCGTGCCCCTGCTCCTGCCTGAAGAGTGTCGCGCGCAGGCTCGCGAGCGCGACCTCCAGTTGGTCGTCGCTCGGTTCGGCGGTGGTGACCTTCTGCACGAGAAAGCCGGGCCACAGCAAAACACGCAGCGGTCCAGCGCTGCAGTAGCGTGCCAAGATACGCTGGAGCTCGAAAGTCACTGCCGCGATGACTGGAAGGAATGGCAACTTCACGAAGAAGAAGGCGATGTTGTCGAGAAGAGCGCTACCCGTGTGGATACGCGGAAGGCTCGCGCCGATCGCCGTGAAAACGAGGATGGACACGAGCGCCACCATGACGAGGAACGTGGTCCCGCAGCGCGGGTGCATCGTCGTCCTCGTCCGAGCAGCCTCCACGGTCATGGCCCCCCCCGCTTCATAGTTGGTAATCGTCTTGTGCTCGGCGCCGTGATACTGAAATACTCGTAATATTTCGGGTACGCGGCGGATCGCGAGCAGATAGCCGACCACCACGGCGAGCTTGAACGCACCCGTGAGCGCTTGAAAGGGCGCACTCTGAACCTCGAGCCCCAGGCCCATGACGCGGCTGAAGCCCGCCGCCGCGGCCTGGGGAATGGCCACGAAAAATGCGATCGCGACGGCGAGCATCATCCATGTACCAACCCGGTCTCGCGGCCCACCCTCCCGTGTCGAGCCGGCTCCCGGAGGTCCGCTCCCGTCGGCGGTGGCTAGCGCGAATAGCGCCAGCCCGAACGCGCCGAGAATGCCCAGGCCGTGGGGCGCGGCCCTAACGGCCGCCTTCTCAGCCGTGTCGCGCGCAGCCAAGTCTTGCTCCAACTGCTCGACGCTGAAGCGCAGGGCCTCTCGGCCCAGCTTGAGCGATTCGACGACCGAAGCGACGCCCCGAACGAGCGGCCAACGCGCCACGCCGCGAGCCCCCTCGTGCATCGCGCGCTCGCGCACGCGGAGCGAACCATCGCTCCGGCGAACGACGATGGCGAACGACTTCGGAGCTCGCATCATCACGCCCTCGAGTAAGGCTTGACCGCCAATGTACGGTCGTCCCGGTCCGCCAGGGCGGCGCCCCTCTCCAGTCGTGAGCGTCGTGAGCGACATGCCGTGAGTATAAGTCGACAAACCGGCGGGCGCCGGCCGCGGCCTACTTGGCGCTGTCGGCTGCGTCGGCGACGACCGGCGGCTGGGGCGCGGACTTGGCGACGACGGGTATTTTCTTCTCGTAGCGCTTGCGGAAGCGGTCGACACGACCGGCCGTGTCAATGAGCTTCTGCGTTCCCGTATAGAAGGGGTGGCAGGCTCCGCAAACGTCGATTTGAAAATCACCGCGCGTGGATCGGGTGACGAAGGTGTTGCCACACGCGCAGGTAACGCGCGCCGGAACGTAATTGGGGTGGATGCCGTCCTTCATGGCGAGGCGGGACAACCTAGTGCCTGGATCGGGACCGCGCAAGGATCGGGCCCCGTTGTCAACCGGGCAACCACCACCCAAGAGACGCGAACCGCACAACTTCCCGCCTTCCCCGACCGATAGAAAGCGACCCCTCAAACTCACCGTCCCTCCGTCTCGCTGTGATATTCACAACCCCGCCACGAAGTCTCGACACGAAGGAGTGCGCCCCCATGGCCGAAGGCTTGAACCGTGTGATGTTGCTCGGAAACTTGGGAGCCGACCCCGAGCTGCGGGTTACCCCGGGAGGCCAAGCTGTGCTCAAGCTCCGCCTCGCCACGAACGAGACGTACCTCGACCGCAGCAACGTGCGTCAAGAGCGCACCGAATGGCACCGCGTGACCGTCTGGGGACGAAGGGCCGAGGCGCTCGGCAAGATCTTGCAGAAGGGTGACCTCCTATTTGTAGAAGGTCGATTGCAAACGTCGAGCTACGAGAAGAACGGCGAGAAGCGATATTCGACCGAAGTCGTCGCCAACAACATCGTCCTCCCCGGTTCGGGCCGCGGCCGCGGTGAGGGAGCCCCTGGG